>JABFXD010001000.1 GCA_013361925.1 Streptomyces sp.
GGGTGCGGTACGGCGCTCTGATCACCTTGCTGGCGCTGTCCGGGCTCGTCATCCTCGCCCTGGTGCGTGAACAGACCGGCACCGAGGGCTTCCTGGTCGGCCTCGGCCTGGCGATCCTCCCGGTGCCGCTGCTGATAGCCGCGTTCCGCTGGCTGGACCGGGTCGAACCGGGCCCCTGGCGCAATCTGCTGTTCTGCTTCGCCTGGGGCGCCTGCGCGGCGGCGCTGATAGCGATCGTCGCCAACAGCTTCGCGACGCGATGGATAGCGACGGCGACGGCCGACCCGTCCAGCGCGGACACCCTCGGGGCGACGGTGATAGCGCCGGTCGTGGAGGAGTCGGCGAAAGCCGCGGCGGTGCTCCTCGTGTTCCTCTTCCGCAGACGCGACTTCACCGGGATCGTCGACGGCGTGGTGATAGCCGGGGTCACCGCCACCGGCTTCGCGTTCACCGAGAACATCCTCTACCTCGGCACCGCCTTCGGCACCGACCAGCTCACCGGCGACCGCGGCATCGCCTCCGTGACCGCGGCGACCTTCTTCGTGCGGGTCATCATGTCCCCGTTCGCGCACCCCCTGTTCACGGTGCTCACGGGCATCGGCTTCGGCATCGCGGCCCTGTCCGCCGACCGGCAGCACGTCCGCCGGGTCCTGCTCCCCCTGTCCGGCCTGGTGCTGGCGATGGGCATGCACGCCGTCTGGAACGGCTCGTCCACCTTCGGGGAGTACGGCTTCTTCGCCGTCTACGCGGCCTTCATGCTCCCCGCGTTCGGGCTGCTGACCTGGCTGGTCATCTGGACCCGGCAGCGCGAGCTGCGGACCGTCCGCGAGGAGCTGCCCGCCTATGCCGTGACCGGCTGGCTCACCCCCGCCGAACCCTTCGCGCTCGGCTCGATGCGGGCCCGGCGCATCGCCCGCCAGTACGCCCGCCACCACGGAGGAAGGGCCGCGGCGCGCGCGGTGGCGCAGTACGAGGCGTACGCGACGTCCCTCGCGTTCCTGCGGCACCGCGGGCGCCGTGGCCGCGCCGGCGCCGACTTCGTCGTACGGGAGCGGGAGTTGCTGCACGAGCTGTGGGCCCGGCGCGAGGTCGCCCGCCCCGCGCTGGACCACGCGGCCCGCGTGACGGCACCGCCGGTTCCGGTGGTCCCGGCGCCCTGGCCGATGTACGGGGTGTACGGGTACGGGCAGCAGCCGGCGCCGTACACCCAGCCGGCGTACCCCGCGTACAACCCGTACCGGTCCTGACGAGCGTTACGCCGACGCTTCCGTGAGCCGCTCCACCTCCGCGTCCGTGAGCGTCACCTCCGCCACCCGCACCAGCGCCGGCAGCTGCTCCACCGTGCGGGCCGAGGCGATCGGGGCGGCGACCGTCGGCTGGGCGGCGAGCCAGGCCAGGGCGATCGTGGCGACCGGCACCCGGTGGGCCTCGGCGATGTCGTCGAGGGCGGCGAGCACCGAGCGGCCCCGCTCGGTCTCCAGGTGCCTGCCGGCGCCCGCGGCGGCCCGGGCGCCCTCCACCACCTCGCCCTCGCGGTACTTGCCCGTGAGGAACCCGGACGCGAGCGAGTAGTACGGGACGGCGGCGAGGCCGGTGCGCTCCGCCAGGTCCTGGAGCTCACCCTCGTAGGTCGCGCGCGAGACCAGGTTGTAGTGCGGCTGGAGTGCCACGTACCGGGCCAGGCCCTCGCGCTCGGAGAAGGCCAGCGACTTCTCCAGCCGCTCGGCCGAGATGTTGGACGCGGCGATGTGCCGCACCTTGCCCGCCCGCACCAGCTCGTCCAGCGCCCCGATGATCTCCTCGACCGGCACTTCGGGCTTGTCGAAGTGGGTGTAGTAGAGGTCGATGTGGTCGGTGCCCAGGCGGCGCAGGGAGGCGTCCGCGGCGGCCTTGATGTTGGCGGCCGTCAGGCCCTGGTACTCCGGGTGCTGGCTGACCTTGGTCGCGATCACGACGTCGTCGCGGTTGCCGCGCGCCTTGACCCACCTGCCGAGGATGGTCTCGGACTCGCCGCCCGAGTTGCCCCGCACCCACGACGAGTAGGAGTCGGCTGTGTCGACGAAGTTGCCGCCCGCGGCGGCGTAGGCGTCGAGGACGGCGAAGGACTGTGCCTCGTCGGCGGTCCAGCCGAAGACGTTGCCGCCGAGGGAGAGCGGGAAGACCTCGAGGTCGGACGTGCCCAGCTTGCGAAGAGAAGTCATGTACGGGATCAACACCCGTACCGGAAGTCGGTATTCCGGACACGGAGAACCGGCAGCCCTGACGTCGGGGGGTGAGCGTCAGGACCGCCGGGGTTCAGAAGGAGACCCGCCTCAGGGAGTGAGGCCCTTGCTGCGCAGCCACGCCATCGGGTCGATGCCGGTGTCCGCCCCGCCGGGGTGGACCTCCAGGTGCAGATGGGCCCCGGTCACATTGCCGGTCGCGCCCACGCGCCCGATCACATCACCGGTGCTGACCTTCTGGCCGACGCTGACGCTGATCGAGGACTGGTGGCAGAACCACAGCTCGGTGCCGTCGTCGAGGGTGAGGATCGTGCGGTAGCCGTAGGAGCCGGCCCAGCCGGCCTCCGTGATGGTGCCGCTGTGGATGGCCTTGATCAGGGTGCCCGTGGGGGCCGCGAAGTCGAGACCGGTGTGGTAGCCGGAGGACCACAGCGAACCGGCCTGACCGAAGGTCGAGGTGATCGTGTACGAGGAGGTCGGCAGCGTGAACTGCTTGGCGAGCTCGGCGAGACGCTTGGCCTCGGCCTCCTTCGCGGCCTTCTCCTCGGCGGCCTTCTTCGCCTCGGCGGCGTCGTCGGCGGCCTGCTTCAGCGCGGCGGCCTCGGCCTTCGCGGACTGCTCGGCGACCTCGGCCTCGGCGGCGAGCTGGACCTTGTTGTCGACCTGGTTCTGCTGGCTCTCGGCCTGCGCCATGATCCGGTTGCGCAGCGCCTCACCGGCGTCCGAGCCGCTCTCGGCGGTCTCCGTGGTGGTGGTGGCCAGGCTGCTGAGCGCGGTGGCGGAACCCTTGGGGGCCTCGTCGTCACCGCCGAAGACGCCGCCCACGGAGGGCAGGTCGGGCATCGAGATGGAGACCGGCGGCTTGCCGGTGTTGGCGCTGGCCATGCCGCCCGCGCCGACGGCGGCTATGACACCGACGCCCAGGACGGTGGAGCTGCGGGCGAGTCCCCCGCCGCGCTGCTTGGCCACCCGGTGCTTGCCGCGAGCCGGCCGGAGGGAGTCCTCGGTGGGATTCCAGACATCCTGCGGACCCTCGTCGTGGTGGTAGCTGCCGTAGCCGAAGGCATCGGTGCTGCGCTGGCTCGGCACATACGGGGCCTCGGGGGCAGGCCGGTTTGACGCCACGTGGGCGTGCTCCTTTCCTTCCTTCTCGCCTACCGGGTTAGCTGACGGGTTCGGAGCAGGAAGGTCTCCTACGCGCGTATAACCGCCGTGCTGCCACGGCGACTTACGCGTGATTCACCCCAAGTTGGTGGTTCCCCGGTTCCCTTGCGGGATTCGGCGCGTGCGCACGGAGCCGACTCTTGTGACGGCTGGGACGACCGCGCTGCGTTATCGAACGTTAATAGACCCGGGGTGCTGATTCCAAGCTGTTCCGCTTGATCATTAACCTTTTTCAGCAGGACGTAGGGGTCATGGCCGGTGAAAAACGGGCGAGTTGACCCGGCCTCAGGAAGCCCACAGGTATTGACGGTATGTCAGTTGTTATGCGGAGGGGGGTCGCGTGATCACCCGCCGTGACAACCGCCGCACGAGGGCGAAACGGCCCGGAAACGACTCAGGGCCGGAATCCATTGGATTCCGGCCCTGGGCCATCAGTAGCGGGGACAGGATTTGAACCTGCGACCTCTGGGTTATGAGCCCAGCGAGCTACCGAGCTGCTCCACCCCGCGGCGATGACTCAATAGTACGCCATCCGCGGGGCTGCTCGCGCACGCATTAACCGTGGGCCC
>JABFXD010000120.1 GCA_013361925.1 Streptomyces sp.
CCGCACAGCAAGAACCCCGGGGCACTCGCCCCGGGGTTCGCGTCAGCTCAGGTGTCAGCGCGCCGGGACCATGTCCGGCGTCGTCGTGGAAGACGGGTTGGCGCGCTTCATGGGGGGACCGTAACAGGGGGCCGAGTGAGCGGCGAACGGATTTCCGGCGCCGGGCGCGGAGACGGAAAACGCCGGGCGGGCCGTCCCCTGGCCCACCCGGCATCCGTTTCGAGCACCGCTTACGCGCGCGTGGCCTTCCGGCGCCGCGTGGCGAGGACGATCGCGCCGCCGCCCAGCAGCAGCGCCGCCGCGCCGCCCGCGATGATCGGGGTGTTGCTGCTGGCGCCGGTCTCGGCGAGGTCGTCACCGCCGCCGTTCGGGGTGGCCGCGGGGGCGGTGGAGGACTCGGAGGCCGACGGGGTGGTGGTCTCCTCGGCCGGGGTGGACTCCGAGGCGGAGGGCGTCGGGGTCTCGGACTCGGACGCCGGCGGGGTGGTCTCCTCGGCCGGGGTGGACTCCGAGGCGGACGGGGTCGGGGTCGGCGTCGGGGACGGCTGCGAGGTGCAGTCCTTCGTGCCGCCGTTCCAGGCCGCGATCAGCTTGTCCTTGATGACCGGGTGGTCCGGGCCCTTGGGCAGGTCGCCGTGGGTGAAGCCGTCGTTGGCGTCGAGCTTGCCGTCGAACTTCGTGTTGCCCCGGTAGAGGTCGATCTGGGCGTAGCAGCCCTGGTCGGGGATGGCGATGTCGAGGGAGTCGCTCTGGCCGGCCTTGACGGTCACGGTGTCGAAGTCGTGGAAGACCTGCTCGCCGGAGGTGGCGAAGGTCGGACCGTGGGCACGGTAGGAGGCGAGCGAGGCCGTGCAGGTGGACGCGTTGCCGGCGGTGCGGACCGTGACGTGGACCTTGCCGTCGTCGGTCGGCTTGAGGTTCTGGTCGTCGACCTTGACGGAGGGGAAGAAGTTCTTGCCGTCGAGGGAGAACTCGCACAGCTCGGTGCCGGTCTCGGTGCCGGCGCCCGTGCCGGGCTTGTAGCTGCCGCCGTCGTCCCAGCCCTTGCCGCCGGGGCAGTCGGTGGCGGAGGCGACGGAGGCGGTGAAGGCGCAGATGGCGAGCGTCGCGGCGCCCGTCCCCAGCAGGCGGCGCACGGTGACACGTCTCGCTATGGACATGCGGATCCCATCAGGGTGGAGTGGTCAGAAGAGCACTGAGAGAACTCAGAAAACACTGGGCTCATAGGTCACATGCGCCACAGTGTGCGGCCATCGTGGATCTCGGCCCGGAACACTGTCAACCTGCGGGAATGCAAGCTCTGTTCAACCGTCATCACAATTTCGCCACACGGGGAACGGAAGACTCCGCCCATGGCTGAGGTTCGCCCTTCCACCTGTGTGGACAGATTCCCCTTTGTTCGCCTTTTCCGCCCGCACGGAACAGCCAGGAGCTCCGCTTGACCTCCGACCTCTCCCCCAAGGACCCCAACTGGTGGCGACAGGCCGTCATCTACCAGGTCTACCCCCGCAGCTTCGCCGACGCCGACGGTGACGGCCTCGGGGACCTGAAGGGCATCACCCAACGCCTCACCCACCTCGCCGCCCTCGGCGTCGACGCCCTGTGGCTGAGCCCCTTCTACCCGAGCGAACTCGCCGACGGCGGCTATGACGTCGCCGACTACCGGGACGTCGACCCCCGCCTGGGCACCCTCGACGACTTCGACGCGCTGGCCGCCGAGGCCCACCGACTCGGGCTCAAGCTCATCGTCGATCTCGTCCCCAACCACAGCTCGCACCGGCACGCGTGGTTCCAGGAGGCCCTCGCCGCCGGACCCGGCTCCGCCGCCCGCGCCCGCTACGTCTTCCGCGACGGACGCGGCGCGCACGGCGAACTCCCGCCCACCGACTGGCAGTCGGTCTTCGGCGGCAGCGCCTGGAAACGCGTCCCCGACGGGCAGTGGTACCTGCACCTGTTCACGCCCGAGCAGCCCGACTTCGACTGGGACAACGACGAGGTCCGCGCCGACTTCCGCACCACCCTGCGCTTCTGGTCCGACCGGGGCGTGGACGGCTTCCGGGTCGACGTCGCCCACGCGCTCGCCAAGGACCTCGCCGAGCCGCTGCGCGACCTGGGCGCCGCCGCGCTCGGCGGCGAGGACGCGCTCGCCGAGTTCCCGCCCGGCACCCACCCCTTCTTCGACCGCGACGAGGTCCACGAGATCTACCGCGACTGGAGGACCGTCCTCGACTCCTACCGCCCGCCCCGCATGGCCGTCGCCGAGGCCTGGGTGCCGAGCGCGAAGCGGCGTGCGCTGTACGCCCGGCCTGAGGAACTGGGGCAGGCCTTCAACTTCGCGTACCTCCAGACACCGTGGGACGCCGACGCGCTGCGCCGGGTCATCACCGACTCCCTCGCCGGCGCCCGCGAGGCCGGCGCCTCCGCCACCTGGGTGCTCTCCAACCACGACGTCGTACGCCACACCTCCCGCCTGCTGCTCCCGCCCGGCACCGACGAGAACGCCTGGCTGCTGTCCGGCGGCCATGCCCCCGGGATCGACATCGCCCAAGGTTTGCGCCGGGCTCGCGCCGCGACGCTGCTGATGCTGGCGCTGCCGGGGTCGTCGTACGTCTACCAGGGCGAGGAGCTCGGTCTGCCCGAGGTCGCCGAGCTGCCCGTCGAGGTGCTCCAGGACCCGGTGTGGGAGCAGACCGGGCGGGTCCGCAAGGGCCGCGACGGCTGCCGGGTGCCGCTGCCGTGGACCCGGACCGGGCCGTCGTACGGCTTCGGCGCGGGCGGCGCATGGCTGCCGCAGCCGGAGAGCTTCGCGGCCTACGCCGTCGAGGCGCAGGAAGGCGTCGAGGGCTCGACCCTGGAGCTGTACCGCACGGCCCTGAAGCTGCGCCGCAAGCTGCTGGAGGGGGAGGAGCTGACCTGGGCCGACAACAGCCCGGCCGGGGTGCTGGACTTCTCCCGGCACGGCGGCTGGCGGTGCGTGACGAACCTGTCGCAGACGGCGGTCGCGCTGCCGGAGAGTGAAGTGCTGGTCGCCAGCGGCCCGTTGGAGGACGGGCTGCTGGGACCGGACACCACGGTGTGGCTGGCCTAGACAGGCCCGTCTGGAACGGTCAGCCGATCGTCGGGCTGGGGGTCGCGCCCGCGCCCGCGCCCGCGCCCTCGCCCGGGATGGCGATCGGGGTGGACGTCGGGTTCGCCGGCGGGCTCAGGACGACCATGGGGGCGCCGGGCTGGGGGGCCGGCGGGGTCAGGTCGGTGTCGGGCAGCTTCGGCGGGGTGGTCTGCTGGAAGAGGGCCTGGTCGAAGTTGACGAAGCCGGTCTTCTCCATGACCGTGATGTGGTCCAGGACCGTGTTGTTGGCCATGTCGGCCAGCGAGCGCACCAGCGAGTTCTTGGTGGTGGAACGGATCTTCGCGATGGTGTTGAAGATCGAACCGTGCGTCGTGCGCAGGATGTTGGCGAAGTTCGAGTCGAACTGCTTGCCGGAGCTGGTGTCGATGGTGTTCACGAAGGCCTGCTGCTGCGGGCTCGCCACGTTCGGCAGGGTGACGTTCAGCATCGGCGCGATCTTGCGGCAGGCTGCGTCCAGGGCCGCGTGCCCGTCGATGAGGTGCCGCCCCGCCTCCTTGACCTCGGCGGTCGTGCCCTTCTCCTGCGCGATCTTCCCCAGCGGGTACTCCCACAGCCCCGCCGCCCGCACCTTCACCACGAAGTCCCGGTCCTGTTCGGTCAACGGCCCCCACTGCGTCTGGGCGATGACGCGGTCCTGGGCGGTGGACACCTTGTTGAATCCGAGCATCGTGGGGTAGGCGAGCGCGACGATCGTCAGGCTGAGCGCACCGCCCACGAAGAGCGTTCCCGTCGCGTTCCGCGAAAAGCGCACCGTGGCTCCTGTCCGGTCGGGGGTCGTACGACCCTGTGTACGGACGAGGAGCCACGGTTGTTCACGCTGTGACC
>JABFXD010000324.1 GCA_013361925.1 Streptomyces sp.
GCAGAGTGACCGGTTGTTGATCGATTGAGATCGAGTTCCGGTCAGGGTCGGGGCGTGTTGTGGCCGTGTGCCGACAAGAGGACTGGACGAGGGTGGTGGGGGGTATCGCTCGTCTTTTGGGTGCGGGTGACCTGTGGCTGGTCGCGCAGTTCCCCGCGCCCCTAAAGACAAAAAGACAAAGGCCCTTCAGCGGCGGCGGCGATGCAACGCGATCGCTGCCGCAGTTCCACCGGCTACCGCCCCTACTCCCGCTGCCGCCGGGATGCCCACCTTCGCGGCCTTCCTGCCGGTGCGGTAATCGCGCAAGCGCCAGTCCAGTTGGCGGGCGTGCTTGCGCAGTTTTGTGTCCGGGTTGATCGCGTAGGGGTGGCCGACCAGGGAGAGCATGGGGATGTCGTTGTGGCTGTCGCTGTAGGCGGCGCAGCGGGAGAGGTCCAGGCCCTCCGCCGAGGCCAACGCGCGTACCGCTTCCGCCTTTGCGGGGCCGTGCAGCGGTTCGCCGACCAGCTTGCCGGTGTAGACGCCGTCCACCGATTCCGCGACCGTGCCCAGCGCGCCGGTCAGGCCGAGGCGGCGGGCGATCACCTGGGCGATCTCCACGGGGGCCGCCGTGACGAGCCACACCTTCTGGCCCGCGTCCAGGTGGGCCTGGGCGAGGGCGCGGGTGCCGGGCCAGATGCGCTCGGCCATGTACTCGTCGTAGATCTCCTCGCCGATGGACATCAACTCGGAGACGCGGTGGCCCTGGACGATGGAGAGGGCCGAGTCGCGGGCCTCCTGCATGTGCTCGGGGTCCTCGATGCCGGCCAGCCTGAACCAGGCCTGCTGCCAGGCGAACTTGGCGAGGTCGCGGGTCTCGAAGAACTTCCGCTTGTACAGGCCCCGGCCGAAGTGGAAGAGCGAGGCGCCCTGCATCACCGTGTTGTCGAGGTCGAAGAAGGCGGCTGCCTTGTCGTCGCCGAGTACCGGGAACTCCGGTTCCGGGGTTGAGGTCTCCTCGACCTCCTGTGACGACTTGCGCGCGGCCTCCGCCGAGGCCTCGCCTGCCAACACGCTCCGCGCCGTGGCGGAGCGCCTACGGGGAGTGAGCCATCCGAGAGCGGCCATGGCGTGAGCATAGCCAGTTTGTTCGGTGGTTCCGGAGTCGAGAGGTTTGGAGGGTGTGAACTCTCCGCGACTCCACCGTTAAAGGACTGCTCGCGGGCGGGTCGAGAGGCGCGGGACAATGGCCGGTATGAGTCCACTTTTCCGTCGCAAGCCGTCCGTGGCGCCCCAGGATCGGCTGGTCACCCTCATTCGCAAGCCCGGTTGTCATCTGTGTGATGACGCACAGCTCGTGGTGGAGAGGGTGTGCGGCGAGGTCGGCGCGCGGTGGGAACAGAAGGACATCTCCACAGATCAGACGCTGCACGACCAGTACTGGGAGCAGATTCCGGTCGTACTCGTCGACGGTGAACAGCACACGTTCTGGCGGGTGAACGAAGATCGGCTGCGCAAGGCACTGACCGAGTAGTCCAAACGATCCGCAAACTCGCTTAGGATCGTTGGCGGCTTGGCCTCGGGGGTGGGATTCGTGAGGAGAGTGACCCGTTTTGCCCCCGAGACTGCAGTGCGTGACCCCGGTCACGTTGGCCGGGCAAATCGGACACCATCTTTGTGCACGCGTTCACAAAGACATAGCCTGCTTTCGACGGGGCGGTCTAGGTACGTGTGACCGCCTGCAGCCCCGCTCTACCCGCAGGAGCACCGTGGCAACTGGCCGAACTCACCGACCGGCGACCCGTAGCCGAGGGATTCCCGAGGCCACCGTCGCCAGGCTTCCGCTGTACCTCCGCGCGCTGACCGCACTGTCGGAGCGCTCGGTCCCCACGGTCTCCTCCGAGGAGCTCGCGGCCGCAGCGGGCGTCAACTCCGCGAAGCTGCGCAAGGATTTCTCCTACCTCGGTTCTTACGGAACGCGTGGTGTCGGGTACGACGTCGAGTATCTCGTCTACCAGATCTCCCGCGAACTGGGGCTGACCCAGGACTGGCCGGTCGTCATCGTCGGTATCGGCAACCTCGGCGCCGCCCTCGCCAATTACGGCGGGTTCGCCTCCCGTGGCTTCCGGGTCGCCGCGCTCATCGACGCCGACCCGGCCATGGCCGGGAAGCCCGTCGCCGGGATCCCCGTGCAGCACTCCGATGATCTGGAGAAGATCATCGAGGACAACGGGGTGAGCATCGGTGTCATCGCGACCCCCGCCGGTGCCGCCCAGCCGGTCTGCGACCGGCTCGTGGCCGCCGGTGTCACCTCCATCCTGAACTTCGCGCCGACCGTGCTGTCCGTTCCGGACGGCGTCGACGTGCGCAAGGTGGACCTGTCGATCGAGCTGCAGATCCTCGCCTTCCACGAGCAGCGCAAGGCCGGTGAGGAGGCCGCCGCCGGGAACGACGGGGGAGCTCCGGCCGTCGCCGCGCGCACCGAGTCCGCCGACAAAGGGCCCGACGGGGACGTACCCGCCGTGATGCCGGCATGAGTCTCCTCGTCGTAGGGCTGAGCCATCGCAGCGCTCCGGTCAGCGTGCTGGAGCGGGCGGCGCTGAACGCCGACGCCCAGATCAAGCTGCTCCAGGACACGGTCGCCGCGGAGCCGGCCGCCGAGGCCGCGGTGCTCGCCACCTGCAACCGCATCGAGCTGTACGCCGACGTCGACAAGTTCCACGCCGGTGTCGCCGAGCTGTCCACGCTGCTCGCCCAGCACAGCGGGGTGGGGCTGGAGGAGCTCACTCCCTATCTGTACGTGCACTACGAGGACCGGGCGGTTCACCACCTGTTCTCCGTCGCCTGCGGACTCGACTCCATGGTCGTCGGCGAGGGGCAGATCCTCGGGCAGATCAAGGACTCGCTGGCCAAGGCGCAGGATCTGCACACCGCCGGGCGGCTGCTCAACGATCTTTTCCAGCAGGCGCTGCGGGTCGGCAAGCGGGCGCACTCCGAGACCGGGATCGACCGGGCCGGGCAGTCGCTGGTGACGTTCGGCCTTGAGCAGCTTGCCTCCGGCGGGGAGGTCGCGGACTGGGCCCGGGGGAAGAGAGCGCTGGTCATCGGCGCCGGGTCGATGTCCTCGCTGGCCGCGGCGACGCTGGTGCGGGCGGGGGTCGGCGAGGTGGTCGTCGCCAACCGGACCGCCGAGCGAGCCTCGCGGCTGGTCGAGATTCTCAATGAGGGCACCTCTCCCGACTCGGTCATCGGAGACGTGCTGGCCCGCGCGGTACCGATGGATGCGGTGCCGGGCGAGCTGACACGTGCCGATGTCGTGGTGTCTTGTACGGGCGCGACCGGGCTGGTGCTCACGGGGGACGCCGTTTCGGTGGCTGTTCGTGGGCGGGTGCCGGATGCGGGGGCCGGCGGCGGGGGCGTTGCGCAGCCCGGCGCGGGCGGGGTGCCGTCTGCGTCCACCCGTGCCGCCCAAGCGGCACGACTGCCCGCAGACCAGACCGGGTCGGCTGATGAGAACTGTCCGCTTGATCTGACCTCCAACCCCGGGTTCTCCGTGCTCGGTGAAGCCGCTGTTGCCGGGATGGGCGCTGCCGAGCTTGAGCAGCATGCCGCCTGGGTGGACAACGCCCCGAGGCCGCAGACTTCCGTCGCTGTCGACGAGGCCGGGGCCATTGCCGCCTTGGTCGCGACCGTCGCCACCGTCGGGCGGATTCCCGAGCGGCGTCGGCCGGAGCCCATCGCCGCGGGGCCGCAGCCCGTCCTCTTCCTGCTCGACCTCGCCATGCCCCGCGACATCGACGCCGCCGTCCACCGGATCGCCGGGGTGCGGCTCGTCGACATCGAGTCGCTGGCCGAGGCTTCCGCCGACGCTCCCATGGCCGCCGATGTCGACCAGGTGCGGCGGATCGTCGCCGACGAGGTGGCCGCGTTCGGGGCCGCGCTGCGGGCCGCGCACATCACGCCCACCGTCGTCGCG
>JABFXD010000138.1 GCA_013361925.1 Streptomyces sp.
TCGGCCGCTGAGCCCAACTCCGTCCAGTTTTCGAACTCGCACCTCCTGCAAGGGAGTCACTTCTTCATGCGCGTCACCAGAATCAGCCCCGTCCGCGGCCGGACGGCGGCCCTCGGCCTCGCCGTCGCCGCGCTGGCCGCCGGTCTGACGACCGGAGCCGGACCGGCCACCGCCCAGCCGCAGAGCGCCGCCGCGGCCGCGCCCGACTGCAGCGCCGCCTTCCGCATCGAGCAGAAGCTCTCCAGCGGCACCACCTGGCGGATGTGCTGGCGCTACGACAGCAAGGCCGGCCTCGTCCTGGACGACATCTCCTACCAGCCCAAGGGAGAGCCCGCGCCGATCAAGGTCCTCAACAGCGCCCGGCTCGGCCAGATCCACGTCCCGTACGACGACGGACGGGCCGAGTACGACGACCTGACGGGCCAGGACTTCGCCAAGGACCTGATGAACCTGGCGCCCGCCGAATGTCCCGGCGGCACCATCAAGACCGTCAAGATCCCGGACCCGTACCCGGAGCAGAACCCCAACGTCAAGGGCCTGTGCACCACCACCCGCTCCCGCGGCCACGCCTACCGCATGCAGGGTGACACCGCGAACAAGGTCTACCAGGCCCAGGGCAAGGACTTCCTCGTCTACACGGTCAACCAGGTCGGCTGGTACGAGTACATGACCGAGTACCGCTTCCAGGACGACGGCACCATCAACATGAACGTCGGCGCCACCGGCACCCTCTCGCCGTTCGACTACGACGCGGGTGACGGCAAGGGCTGGCCCATCGGCAAGGGCGCCGCCAAGGACAAGGCCACCAGCCACACCCACAACGTCTTCTGGCGGCTCGACTTCGCCCTCGACGGCTCCACCAAGAACCGGGTCGAGCAGTACGACTCGACCCTCACCTCGCACGGCGCGGACACCCCCACGGTCAAGACCACCCGCACCAAGGTCACCAAGGAACTCGCGGGCGACGCCAAGACTTACCGCTGGTGGCGGATGGTCAGCGCGACCGGCAAGAACAAGGACAACCACGCACGGTCGTACGAGTTCGTCCCCGGCCCCACCACCCGCTACCCGGGCCGCAGTTACACCAAGCACGACATCTACTTCACCCAGTACAACAAGTGCGAGCTGTTCTCCAGCAACAACCCGCGCTGCGACAGCGCCCACCCCAAGTCGGTCGACAAGTGGGTCGACGGCCAGACCCTCACGCACCCCGTGGCCTGGGTCAACGTCGGCTTCCACCACATCGCCCGGGACGAGGACCAGCAGCCGATGCCGGTCCACTGGCAGGGCTTCTCGATCGCCCCGCGCGACGTCACCGCTATGAATCCGCTCACTCCGGCGGAGCTCGCCGGGCAGAACGGCAACTACTTGGGCGGTAGTTGAGAAACGACCCTGTCCATCCGGCTGCACCGCCGACCGGTCCCGGAGTACCCTTCCTTGATCGTTGGGACGGGGAGAGCTCGGGGGAGCGGAAGGCGGTGCGCGGGTGGGCTCGGGAGGGCTGGAGTTGCCCCCTGGTGACGAGGGTCACGAGGGGAACTCCGCAGACGTCCCGCCCGGCACGGTGTCGCTGGCCCGGCCCATGGACGCCGCCGGTTCCATCGGGCCGGAGCTGGACTGGGACGCCGACGCCTGGCGCGAGGTGCGTACGCGCGCCCAGCGAGCCGGCCGGGCCTACATCTGGCTGAACCTCGTCGAACAGCGGTTGCGCGCGGTCGTGGCCGCTGTTCTGCGTCCCATCTACGAACCCGTCCACGGCGACGACTGGGTGGTGGCCGCCGCCGGACCGGCCGGCCAGGAATGGGTGCAGCGTGCGGTCGCCGTACGTGAAGTCAGCCGCCGCAAGGGCTACTTGCTCGACCCGGCCGACGACAACGTCCTGAGTTTCCTGACGTTGCCGCAGCTGCGTGAGCTGATGGTGCAGCACTGGCCGTGCTTCGAGCCCTACTTCGACGAGCGCCGGGACGTCGAACTCGCCCTGGACGAGCTGGAAGTGACCCGCAACGTGGTCTCCCGCAACCGGGCCCTGTCCGAAGCCGTCCTCGGCCAGGCCGAACGGGCCTCGGCGCGGCTCCTGGAGATACTCGGCGCGGGCGGAGACGTCCCCTCCGCGCGCCGGCTGCCGGTGGACGCGGTCGAGGACCTCGTCGGCGACCGGTACGCGGACGTGGTCGCCGTGCACCCCGACCGGGTGCGGCTGCTGCGCCAGTTCCCCGCCGAGGACATCTTCGGCGGCGCCCGCCGCCTCGACGCGGTCGGCATCGGCCTCAACCTCCTCGTCCAGAACTTCTCCGGCCGGCGCCTGGTCCGGCTCGCCGAGGCGGGCTGCCGGGTGCGGCTGCTCTTCCTCAACCCCGCCTCCAGCGCGGTCAAGCGGCGCGAGCGGGAACTCGGCATGAAACGCGGCGAGTTGAGCCGGGCCGTCGAGATGAACATCCTGCACATGCGCCGGGTGCGGTCCAAGCTCCGCGACCCGGGCGCCTTCGAGATCCAGGTCTACGACGACACCCCGCGCTTCACCGCCTATCTGGTGGACGGCGACGGCACGGACGGGATCGCCGTCGTGCAGTCCTATCTGCGGCGGTCGCGGGGCATGGAGGCGCCGGTCCTGGTACTGCGCAACGGGAGCAAGGTCGTCAAGCCGGGCGAAATAGATGAGAGCGGCCTCTTCCCGACGTATCGCGAGGAGTTCGAGACGTCTTGGGTGGATTCGCGACCGGTGTCGTGAAAGTCCCCGGCAGGGCGCCAAGCGGAACGCGGTCCTCTGGTTGTCAGTGGCGCATGGGATCGTGGAGACCACTGGGGGAAAGCACCACCAAGAAGGGGGACCGCCCATGGGCTGGCACCGGGAGCTGCTGATCGGCTTCGACCTGGAGACGACCGGCACCGATCCGCGCGAGGCGCGCATCGTCACGGGAGCCGTGATCGAGGTGAGGGCCGGACAGGTCATGGGCCACCGCGAGTGGCTCGCGGACCCGGGCGTGGAGATCCCGGCGGACGCGGTCGCGGTCCACGGGATCAGCAACGAACGCGCGACCGCCGAGGGCAGGCCGGCCGACCAGGTCGCCGACGCCATCGCGGACGTACTGGTGACGTACTGGAAGACGGGCGTCCCGGTCGTCGCCTACAACGCGGCCTTCGACCTGACCCTGCTCTCCGCGGAACTCCACCGCCACCACCTCCCCTCCCTCCGCGACCGCCTGGGCGGCCTGGACCCGGCCCCGGTCATCGACCCGTACACGATCGACCGCGCCGTCGACCGCTACCGCCGCGGCAAGCGCAACCTCGAAGCGGTCTGCGGGGAGTACGGAGTCCCGCTCGACTCCGCCCACGACGCCTCCGCCGACGCCCTCGCCGCGGCCCGCCTCGCCGGCGCGATAGCCGACCGCCACCCCAAGATCGCGGCCCTCGGCCCGGCGGATCTGCACCGCCGCCAGATCGAGTGGTACGCGGACTGGGCGGCGGACTTCCAGAAGTTCCTGCGCGGCAAGGGCGAGACGGACGCGGTGGTGGACGGCACCTGGCCCCTGCGGGAGCTGACGGCGGCCGACAAGACGGTCTGACGCCCGCCGCCGCAAGGCTCTCGCACGCTCAGAACGGGTACCAGCGCACCGTCTCGTCCCCGTCCCTGAGCGATGCCACCCGCCGCTCGAACTCCGCCAGCGCCTGCGGATTGCTCGGCGCGTGCTGGGCCACCCAGGCGCAGCTCGCCGTCTCCCGGGCGCCCCGGAGCACGGAACAGCCCTCCCACTCCCGTACGTCCCAGCCGTACGCCTGGGTGAAGTTGTCGTAGGCCGGCGTCGGCAGTCCGTACCGGTCGTGCGACAGCGCCATCACCACCAGGTCGTGCTCACGCAGGTCCGCGGAGAAGGTCTCCAGGTCGACCAGGACCGGGCCGTCGGGGCCGACGTGCACATTGCGGGGGAGCGCGTCTCCGTGGATGGGGCC
>JABFXD010000919.1 GCA_013361925.1 Streptomyces sp.
CGCTGCTGCCACGGATGTTGGCGGCGGGTGACGCGCTGCATCCGGAGGTGCTCCGGTCGGCGCGCGAGTACGTGGAGAAGTACGGGGCGAAGGACGGGGAGAACGAGGTCCGACGGCAATCGGACGATGTCGGTCCGGGTCACTAACCTTGCGCCATGACAACGGCATTGATTACGGGATCGACCGCGGGCATCGGTGCCGCGTTCGCACGACGGCTGGCGGCTGACGGGCACAACCTCGTGCTGGTGGCCCGCGACACCCAGCGGATGCGCGACCAGGCCACCGAGCTGCACGACCGGCACGGCGTCGAGGTGGAGGTCCTCACCGCGGACCTGGCCACGGACGAGGGCATCGAGTCGGTGGCGGCCCGGCTCGCCGACCGCCGCAGCCCCGTCGACCTGCTCGTCAACAATGCCGGCTTCGGCAACAAGGGCCGCTATCTCGACGTCTCCATGGCCGACGAGCTGAGGATGCTCAAGGTGCACTGCGAGGCGGTGCTCCGGCTGACGTCGGCCGCGACGGAGGCGATGCGGGAGCGCGGGCGGGGCGGGGTCGTCAATGTCGCGTCCGTGGCCGCCTTCGTGCCGCGCGGGACGTACGGCGCCTCCAAGGCGTGGGTCGTGCAGTTCACGCAGGGCGCGGCCAAGGATCTGGCCGGCAGCGGGGTGCGGCTGATGGCGCTCGCGCCCGGGTTCGTGCGCACCGAGTTCCATGAGCGGGCCGGGATGGGGACGGACAACATCCCGGGGTGGATGTGGCTGGACGCGGACAAGCTGGTGGCGTCCGCGCTGGGCGACCTTGCCCGGGGGAAGACGTTGTCGATTCCCGACCCCCGGTACAAGGCGCTGATGGGCGTGGTGAAGGTGGTGCCGAGGGGGCTGCTCGGCGGGATCACCTCGAAGACGGGGCGGAAGTACGGCCCGCAGTAGGGGCCGCTTACGCCACCGGGGTCAGGGTGACGTCCGGGCGGAGGTCGGCGAGGAGGGTCGCGACCGTGGCGCCGATGGCCTCGCTGTGGGCCGCGTCCTCGCCGGGGCAGCCGAGCACGACGAGGAGCGCTTCCCCGCTGTCGGGGGCGAGTTGGCGGCTCGCGGCGTCGCAGTCGCGGCGGCCCAGCCAGGCGAAGGGCTCCTCGACGGCGCCGTCGGGGTCCGCCAGACCGTAGAGCAGGTCGCCGGCCGGGACGGGCTTGGACTTGGTGGAGAAGGCGGGGACGATCCGCTCGGTTCCGGCCGCCCGGGTGACGACGAGGTCGCTGCCCTCGTCCTCCTTGAAGAGGCTGTGCAGTCCGATGCCGGCGCCGTGCCGCAGGGTCGCCACGCTCACCGCGTCGACCACCGCGCCGTGCGAGCGCCAGCCGCGGGTGCGGACGCCCTCGCGCAGCCGCTCACCGGCGGGGGTGGTGCCCTCGTAGCCGAGGTCGGCCAGCAAGGTGCGGTATCCGGCGGGCAGTTCCGGGGCGTCCTGCTCCCACGCCCCGGCGGCGGCCTCGGCGCTCAGACCGTCGTCCGCGCGCAGCAGGGGCTGGTCGGAGGTCAGCTTCCAGACCCGGACGTGGTGCAGACCGAGGAGGCGGGCGGACGCGGAGGTGATGAGGCGCATGTGTCGTCTTCCAGGTGGTTCGGTGGGGTGTCGGGGGGGTCGGGCACGACGGAGGTCCCGGTGTGCCCGGTGCCGAGGCAGCCGTGCAGCAGGGCGTGCGGCACCCGGCCGTCGAGGAGTTGGGCGCGGCCGACCCCGGCCCGGACGGCCCGCAGACAGCTCTCGAGTTTCGGGGCCATGCCGCCGGACAGGATGGGCAGCAGTTCCGCCGCCCGGGTGACGGTCAGGCGTTCGACGATCCGGTCCCGGCGTGGCCAGTCGGCGTACAGGCCCGGTACGTCGGTGAGGATCACCAGGTGGTCCGCGCGCAGGCCGGCCGCGAGGGCGGCGGCGGCGCTGTCGGCGTTGATGTTGTAGACCTGCCCGTCCGTGCCGCGGCCGATGCCGGTGACGAGCGGGACCAGGCCGCTGTCGGTGAGGGCGCGCAGGACGTGGGTGTCGACGCGGGTGACGTCGCCGACGAGGCCGATGTCCACCTCGTCGCCGTCCAGGACGGCGAGGCGTTTGGCGGCGGTGAGCAGACGGGCGTCCTCGCCGGTGATGCCGACGGCGAGCGGGCCGTCCTCGTTGAGGAGGCCCACGAGATCGCGCTGCACCTGGCCGGCGAGGACCATGCGGACCACGTCCATGGTCTCGGGGGTGGTGACCCGCAGGCCGGCCGTGAAGGTGACGGGCAGGCCGAGCTTCTCCAGGTGCGCGTTGATCTGCGGGCCGCCGCCGTGCGTCACGACGAGCCGGACGCCGGCGCGGTGCAGCCGGGCCACGTCCTGGGCGAAGGTGCGCAGCAGGGTCCGGTCCGCCATGGCGCTGCCGCCGAGCTTGACGACGACGGTACGGCCGCGGAAGGGGGTGAGGTCAGGGATGTCGTCCATGTCAGAACGCCGCGACGCTGGACGGGGCCCGTTCCGCACGGCTGAGTGCGCGCAGTACGGCGGACTGGCCGTGCCGGCGCAGGGCCAGCCGGGTCAGCAGGCCGACGCTCGCCTCGACGGCGGGCTCGGGCAGCTCGGGGGTCGGGATGCCGACACTGAACGCCAAGTCGTCCATATGGACGACCAGTTCCATCAGACGGGTCGTCAGGAAGTCGTCGAGGCTCAGCGCGTAGTCGCCCCACACCGGCAGCCGTACGGCCCGGTCGGGCTCGGCGGGCAACCGGGTGCGCAGGGCTCGTACGGTGTCGGCGGCCCGGTCCGCCAGCGGCCGTACGCCCTCCGCTCCCGCGTCCTCCCCGCCGCGCCGGATCCGGGCGTTGGCCTCGTCGTGCAGACCGGCGTCGATCCAGCGGACGCGGGCGTAGTAGTCGTCGAGCCCGATGACCTGCTGGGTCGGGGCGGGTTCGTCGAGGACGGCCGGAAGGAAGAAGACCTGCCAGGCGAGATGCCCGGCGAGCCCACCGACACTCCACTCCGCCAGCGCGCTCGCCTCCTCCCAGCGCTCGGCGACGGCGGGCTGGTTCAACAGCCCCACCGCGACGTCCGCGGCGTCGAGGTACGCGCCGGTGATCCGGGTCATCGGGTGAACCTTTCGGTGTGTGCGGCGGCGACGCGGGGCATCGGGGACGCCTTTCGGTGTACGTGCCAGCGATCCGGGCCGCCGGGGACAACTTCGCCGCACGCGCCCGCGATCGGGGCCATCGCGACAGCCGCGATGCACACACCCGCGCACCGGCCGACGAAGCGCTCTTCGGTGCGCGCGTCCGTGAACCGGGCGCTCGCGACAGCCGCGGTGTACACGTCCGTGAGCCGGGTCATCGGGGCAGCCTCAGTGCGCACACCCGCAAGCCGACCGACGAAGCGCCCTTCGGTGAACGCACCCGCGAACCGGGCCGCCGCGACAGCCGCGCTGCGCGCGTCCGTGAGCCGGGCCCCCGCGACAGTCTCGGTGCGCACACCCGTGCACCGGTCGGCGAAGCGCCCTTCGGTGCACGCACCCGCGAACCGGGCCCCCGCGACAGCCGCGGTGCGCGCGTCCGTGAGCCGGGTCATCGGGGCAGCCTCGGTGCACACCCCCGTGCGCCGGCCCGCGAAGCGCTCTTCAGCGCGCCCACCCGCGAACCGGGCCCCCGCGACAGCCGCGGTGCACACACCCGCGATGCGGGCCAACGCGACAGCCTCGGCGCACACACCCGTGCACCGGTCGGCGAAGCGCCCTTCGGCGCACGCACCCTCGAACCGGGCCCCCGCAACAGCCGCGCTGCGCGCGTCCGTGAGCCGGGCCAACGCGACAGTCTCGGTGCACACCCCCGTGCACCGGTCGGCGAAGCGCCCTTCGGTGCACGCACCCTCGAACCGGCCCCTCGCAACAGCCGCGGTGCACACACCCGTGAGCCGGCCGGCGAAGT
>JABFXD010000493.1 GCA_013361925.1 Streptomyces sp.
GCAGTACGTACAGCGCAGATTGCACCGGTCGGTCAGCGACACGCGCAGGTCGGTGGCCTGCCGGCCGTAGGTGTCGATGAGCACGTGGGCCCCCTCCCTCGTTGCAAGCACTCGTCTTCCGTCACCTGCGAGCCTACGTGACGGCACCGACATCGACAGGTCCCGATCCCACGAGGTAAGACACGGCCGCGTCGTAGGTCCCTACGACGCGGCCGCTCAGTGGATCGTCCCCGGGGACTAGTGCGCGCCGGTGCCGGTCAGGGACCGGACCTCCAGCTCCGCGTACTTGCCGGCGTCGGGCTCCTCCTTGGAGACCATGGTGCCGAGCCAGCCCATGAGGAAGCCGAACGGGATGGAGATGATGCCCGGGTTCTTCAGCGGGAAGTAGGCGAAGTCGACGTCGGGGAACATCGCCTTCGGGTCGCCGGAGACCACCGGGGAGAACAGCACCAGGCCGACGGCGACGATCAGGCCGCCGTAGATCGACCAGAGGGCGCCCTGGGTGGTGAACCGCTTCCAGAAGAGGCTGTAGAGGATGGTCGGCAGGTTCGCGGACGCGGCGACCGCGAAGGCCAGCGCGACCAGGCCGGCCACGTTGAGGTCGCGGGCGAGGGCGCCCAGGCCGATGGCGACGGCGCCGATGAAGACGGTCGCCCAGCGGGCCGCGCGGACCTCCTCCTTGCCGGACGCCTGGCCCTTGCGGATGACGTTGGCGTAGATGTCGTGCGCGAAGGAGGACGACGAGGCCAGGGTCAGACCGGCGACCACCGCGAGGATCGTCGCGAAGGCCACCGCCGAGATCGTCGCCAGCAGGATCGCGCCCCACGCCGAGTCGACGCCGCCGAGGTGCAGGGCGAGCAGGGGTGCGGCGGTGTTGCCGGACGGGTTGGAGTCGGTGATCTCCTTCTGGTCGATCAGCGCGGCGGCGCCGAAGCCGAGCGCGATCGTCATCAGGTAGAAGCCGCCGATGATGCCGATGGCCCAGTTCACGGACTTACGGGCGGCCTTGGCGTTGGGCACCGTGTAGAAGCGGATCAGGATGTGCGGCAGGCCCGCGGTGCCGAGGACCAGGGCGATGCCGAGCGAGATGAAGTCCAGCTTGGAGGTGCCGGTGGCGCCGTACTGGAGGCCGGGCTCCAGGAAGGCGGAGCCCTTGCCGCTGTTCTCGGCGGCCGTGCCCAGCAGGTCGGAGATGTTGAAGTTGAACTTCAGCAGCACCAGGAAGGTGATCAGGATGGTGCCGGTGATGAGCAGCACCGCCTTGACCATCTGGACCCAGGTGGTGCCCTTCATGCCGCCGATGGAGACGTAGACGATCATCAGGACGCCGACGAGGGCGACGATGGCGACCTTGCCGGCGTCGGAGGTGATGCCGAGCAGCAGCGAGACGAGGACGCCCGCGCCGGCCATCTGCGCCAGCAGGTAGAAGATCGAGACGACGATCGTGGAGGTGCCGGCCGCGGTACGGACCGGGCGCTGACGCATGCGGTACGCGAGGACGTCGCCCATGGTGTAGCGGCCGGAGTTGCGCAGCGGCTCGGCGACCAGGAGCAGGGCGACCAGCCAGGCGACCAGGAAGCCGATGGAGTACAGGAAGCCGTCGTAGCCGAACAGGGCGATGGCGCCGGCGATGCCGAGGAAGGACGCGGCCGACATGTAGTCGCCGGAGACCGCGAGGCCGTTCTGGAAGGCGCTGAACTGGCGTCCGCCGGCGTAGAAGTCGGCGGCGTCCTTGGTCTGGCGGCCGGCCCAGATGGTGATGACGAGGGTCGCGAGGACGAAGACGGCGAACAGGCTGATGATCAGCGGCCGGTGCTCGCTGGCCTCGCCGGCCGCCAGGACACTCTGCTGCGCGATGCTCATGCGCCGCCCTCCATCCGGGACTTGATCGCCTCGGCCTTGGGGTCGAGCTTCGCGGCGGCGTGCCGCGAGTACCACCAGGCGATGAGGAACGTGGTGAGGAACTGGGCGATGCCGAACACGAAGGCGACGTTGATGTTGCCGAAGAGCTTGGTGCCCATGAAGTCGCCGGCGTAGTTCGACAGCAGGACGTACAGCAGGTACCAGGCGATGAAGGCGACGGTCAGGGGGAAGGCGAAGTTGCGGTAGGAGCGGCGCAGTTCACCGAACTCCGCGCTCTGCTGCACCTCGGTGAACTCCTCGGTGCTGGGGAGTTGGTGTTGCTCTGTCGAGGGGGGCGGTGCGTCGGTAGCCACGGAGTCTCCTCGCGTTGCGGGCGCTGTTGCCACGGCGGACGGGGGCTGATCGGGGGTGGGGGACGGGTTCGGTACGACGGACATGGGCGGCTCTGTTCCTCGCGGTTCGTCAGGGGGCTCGATCGTGCTCGCGCTCCCTGCCCAAGGTCACGGCGGCACGCGAGGACCGGTTCAACTGGGTTTGCTTCTTCTTGAAGTCATCCGGGGAAGGTCATTGCTGGCCAGCGACTTCGGGAGATAGCTTCAGGCCTGCACCACCCGTCATGTACCTGCCCGAGCACCACCTGTGTCTCGGGCGGTTTCGTTTCCGGATGATGTGGAGACCCCATGTCCCGTCTGCGTTCCAGACGTCGGCTCGCTCTCGCCGTACCTGTCGTGCTCTCGCTGACCGCCTCGCTCGGCTTCCTGCCGGCGGCCGCGTCGGCCGCCCCCTTCGCGGAGTCCACCGCGCAGACAGCGGACGCACCGAATCTGTCGTACGTCGTCAACACCAAGGTGGACCGTCACACGATCGCGTCCGTCAAGAAGGCCGTCGCCGCCGCCGGCGGCACCGTCGTCATCACGTACGACAAGATCGGTGTGATCGTCGTCCACTCGGCCAACCCCGACTTCGGCGCCCAGATACGGAAGGTGCGCGGCGTGCAGTCGGCGGGCGCGACCCGTACCTCGCCGCTGACCCCGGCCGGGACGACGGACGAGGGCGCGGCGCAACTGCTCACGAAGGAGCAGGCCGAGAAGGTCGAGCAGGCCTCGGCCGCCGACGCGGCGAGCGAGCCCCTCGAGGCCGACCAGTGGGACCTGCGCGCGATCGGCGCCGACAAGGCCGCGCAGATCAACCCGGGCAGCAGGAAGGTGACGGTCGCCGTCATCGACACCGGTGTGGACGACACCCACCCGGACATCGCGCCGAACTTCTCCGCCTCCCAGTCCGCCAACTGCGACGGCGGTGTCCCGAACACCACCGAGGGCGCCTGGCGGCCGTACACCGCGGAGGACTACCACGGCACCCACGTGGCCGGTGAGATCGCCGCCGCCCGCAACGGCATCGGTGTCGCCGGTGTCGCGCCGGGTGTGAAGGTCGCGGCCATCAACGTGACCGACCCGAGCAACGGCCTCTTCTACCCGGAGAGCGTCGTCTGCGCCTTCGTGTTCGCCGCCGACCACGGCGTGGAGATCACGAACAACAGCTACTACGTTGATCCATGGCTGTACAACTGTGTGGACGACCCCGATCAGCGGGCCATTGTTGATGCGGTCAACAGGGCGTCCCTGTACGCCCAGCACAAGGGCACGCTCAACCTGGCGTCCGCGGGCAACTCCAACGACGACCTCGACTCGGACGCCCTCGTCGACGACAGCAGCCCCGACGACTCCACCCCGGTCACCCGCACCGTCGACCCGCACGAGTGCTTCGACGTGCCGACCATGCTGCCGGGTGTCGTCACGGTCAGCGCGACGGGCGTGAACAACCTCAAGTCGTACTACTCCTCGTACGGTGACGGCGTCATCGACATCGCGGCCCCGGGCGGCGACCGGCTCTACCAGATCCCGGACACCCCGTCGAAGAACGGCCGCATCCTGTCGACGATGCCGAACAACTCGTACGGCTTCCTCCAGGGCACCTCGATGGCGTCCCCGCACGCCGCGGGCGTCGCCGCGCTGCTGAAGTCGACGCATCCGTGGGCGACTCCGGCGCAGCTCCAGGCGCTGATGAAGGC
>JABFXD010000544.1 GCA_013361925.1 Streptomyces sp.
CGGCCGGATGCGGCTCCTGCTGGCCGCGGGCAGCGCGGACGAGGTGCCGGGAATCCTGGACTGGCTGGAATGGGGTTCGCTGCCGCTCGATCTGAGGGCGATCGGAGAGGGCGGCGTCATGGACGCCCCGCTGCCTCCCGAGCCGGCCTCGGATCCGCCGACCGCACCGCTGCTCCCTGGAGCCGGCCCCCGCGCGTCGGCGGTACGACCGCTCCACGGTGTCGGCCCGCGCCGCCCGGATGTGCCGTCGCCGCCCGGAGCGCTGCAGCACTCCTCCGCGCCGGGGGCCGCCGAAGCCGTACGGCTGACTGTCCTCGCCCCTGCGCCCTTCACTCCGGCCGTCTCTGGATCGTCGTCCGAGCCGGGTTCCGCCGGGTCGCGACCGCTCCCCTGCGGTCCGTCCGGCGCTCTCCAGGGGGCCGCCGTGTGGCTGCGGCCCCCCGAGGCGGGATGCGAGGTCGAGGCCTCGCTGCCGACGCTGTCGGCGCTGGGGGGCGGTGGGGGCGCCCCCGATCTCGTACGCGTGCTGGACACGGTGGCCACGCAGTGCCACCGCCTGCGACTGCGCGCATGCGCTCAGCCGCCCGCCTTTTCGTAGGCGTCGCGCTCAGGCGTTGGCCTTCTCGTAAGCCTCGCGAATGGCCGCGGGAACACGACCGCGGTCGTTGACCTCGTGACCGTTCTCCTTGGCCCAGGCGCGGATCAGCGCGGTGTCCTGGCTGCCACCGGAAGCGGCGCGTGCCTTTCCGCGACCGCCCGCGGCACGGCCTCCGGTACGACGACCACCCTTCACGTAAGGGTCGAGAAGGCCACGGAGCTTGTCCGCATTGGCAGTCGTGAGATCGATCTCGTACGTCTTGCCGTCCAGCGCGAACGTCACGGTCTCGTCCGCCTCGCCGCCGTCGAGGTCGTCGACAAGAAGGACCTGAACCTTCTGTGCCACCGGATTTCCTTTCATCGATAACTTTGAGGACCCGGGTCTGCGGCGTCCGCCGTTTCGCCGCCCCCTGTTATATGCAGTACTGCAGTACGTCGGAAAGCAAACCGCTTTTGCTGGAAAAACACAAACCCCTGGGAGAGACTGACCGACCACCCTCGGTCCGGAAACATGCGCGTTTCGGACATAGGGAACCTGGGCAGGGCCGTCCCGTGGAATAGGGCATGACGATCACAGATGCAGAAGCATCCGGCTGTTGCCCAAGGTGTTCGGTTTCACTCGTTCGAGACCCAGGAACTCCGCGACACCCTCGTCATAGGAACGCAACAGCTCCGCGCGGACATCGGTGTCAACGGGTGTCTCGCCGATCTCGACGAAGCCGTGCTTGCCGAAGAAGTCCACTTCGAAGGTCAGACAGAAAACACGCCGAACACCGAGCCAGCGAGCGGTGTGCAGCAACTTCTCCAGCAACTGATGGCCGACACCGGCGCCCTTCAGGCCCTGCTTCACCGCGAGAGTACGAACTTCCGCGAGGTCTTCCCACATCACGTGCAGTGCGCCGCAGCCGACGACCTCGCCGTTGTCGTCCCGTTCGGCGACCCAGAACTCCTGGATGTCCTCGTAAAGCGTCACCGTGGCTTTGTCGAGCAGGATGCGTCGCTGGACGTACTCGTCAAGGAGGCTGCGTACCGCCTGGACATCGCTGGTGCGGGCCCGCCGGACGGTGATGGCTTTTGCACTGACTTCGGGGCTCCGGGCGGACGCGCTCTCTGCTGACATGTGCGGACGCTATCGCCCGCCGCCGTCCGGTGCCGAGCCGGGGTTCTCACGGCTGGTATCCACAGCGGTATCCGTCGCGGCCGGTTCCGGGGTTTCCGGTCCTTGGACGATCCGTACGGCGTCCCGCAGCGCCTGTCGCTGTTCGTCGCTCATCATGCCGAAGAAGGCGACGAGAGCGGCGGCGGGGTTGTCGCTCTGGGACCAGGCGTCGTTCATCAGCGCGGCGGCGTAGGCGGCGCGAGTGGAGACGGCCTCATATCGATAGGCCCGTCCTTCGGCCTCCCGGCGCACCCAGCCCTTCTGATGGAGATTGTCCAGAACGGTCATCACCGTGGTGTAGGCGATGGACCGTTCCTGCTGCAGATCTTCCAGGACTTCCCGAACGGTCACCGGGCGGTTCCACTTCCACACCCGCGTCATGACCGCGTCTTCGAGTTCTCCCAATGGGCGAGGCACAGTTCAGCACAATAGTGGGAGATCTCGGTATTGGCGTGCCGGACGTGCACTTTCACCGGCAAACAAGAACAAAAAGGGCGTACGACTCGGAAAACGAGGGAGTCGTACGCCGGTGAGGGCGGGGTCGGACGCCTGTCAGACGTCGGTCTTCGCGGAGGCGGAGGCCTGACGGGACCCCTCCACGCGCGCGAGGGCGGCGTCGACGACGGCGTCCTCCTTGGCCTTGTTGGCGCCGCCCTGGGTCTTCACGATCACCCTGATCACACCGATGAAGAACACCGCCATGACGACGGGGGGCACGAGCGCGGAGACGTAGTCCATGCGTCCAGGGTAGCCACGGGCCCCACGCGCGCGGGCCCGGGGTGGTCACCGACCGGACCAGGAAGGCCCCTGACGCACGCGCCCGCGGGGCCGGGAAGGAAAGAACCCCGGCCCCGCGGGCGATGTCGATACCGATGCAGCTGTCGATGTCTGCCGTGGCGAACGGCCGGCGGGTCAGCCCGCGGCGAGTTGCTGCGGCGGGCTCGCGGGCGGGGGCGGTGCGGGCTTCCGGCGTGGGAAGACCTCGCCCGGGGTGGGGATGGGGCGTCCCGGCTTGGGGGCCGCGGGCGCCGGGCCCGGCTTCTCCGCGGGCTTCTTCTTCACGGGGGCCACCGGCTTCTCCGGCTGCTCGGCGGATGCCTCACCGCGCACTCCGACACGGGCCCCGCCGGATACTTCGGTGAGGCCTGCGACACGGGCCCCACCGGAGACCTCGGCGAAGCCTCCGACACGGACCTCGCCGGCCCTGACGCCGAACGCCTCGGAGCGGACCTCGCCGGGCGCCCCGGGCCGGGCCTCGTGCCACGTCTCGTTGTGCTCTCCGGGTCGCCTCTCGGAGTCGCTTTCGCGTGAGCCCCGGCCCGGTTTCCGGTCGGGTTCCCCGCCCGACCCCCTGCCCGATTCCTTGCCCGCGTCCCCTTCGGAGTCCCCCGGGGCGGCCGAGAGGCCCCCAGGGAGGGCCAGGAGGCGGGTGCGGGAGGCCGGGACGGCTGGAGTGGCCCGGCGGGCCGTGCCGCGGGCCAGGCGGGCGCGTACGTCCTGCTCGGCGAGTTTCTGGCAGCGGTCCAGCAGGGCGGCCGCGATGGGGTTGCCGCGCAGGGCGCGCAGCGCGGCGAGGTCGTCGGGGGCGGGGCGGTACCCGGCCCCCAGCGCCTCCTCCAGGAGGGTGAGGTAGCCGGCGGCGGTGCCGGGCAGGGCGTCGCGGTACCGGGCGAGGTCGGCCACCAGGAAGGCACGCAGCCGGGCGCCCTCACACATCGCCTCGTCGAGGGAGTCGGCGAGGCGGAGGCAGTCCTGGACGTCCTCGGCCGAGGCGGTTCGGGGGTGAAGGGCGAGGGCGAGAGCGCGGCGGAGCACACGCAGCTCCTCCACACCGAACGCCATGCCGCCGCGGGATCCGTATGGCGTGGGCATGCGGCGACGATACGCGCTAATCAGACAAATTCGACATAGCGGATGGGCGTGGCGTGAGGGGCCACCCGGTTGCCCTCACACCACCGCGCGCCCGGCGCCGACGGTCGGGGGCACAGCCGCCACCCGCGCCCTCGCTCTCGCTCTCGCTCTCGCCCGACGGATCACATCCGCGACACGTTCCGCTCGTACACCAGCCGAAGCCCCACCAGCGTCAGCCACGGCTCGTGCTCGTCGATCACCGAGGACTCCCCGAGGACCATCGGCGCGAGTCCGCCCGTGGCGATCACGGTCACGTCGTCCGG
>JABFXD010000928.1 GCA_013361925.1 Streptomyces sp.
CGCTGTTCGGTCCCGAACTGCGGGTGACGGACACGGAGTTGTTCCCGAAGCTGGACGGGGAGGTGTCACGGCTGGGGGCGCGGGTGGCGGTGCCACGGCGCCGACCCTCCGCCGTTTCCCCCACTGCCGTCCCGGCGCTGGGGAGTGTGGTGGCGCTGGTCAAGCCGGTCGGGACGCCGGCCGCGGCGCTGGCGCTTCCCGTTCCGCGGGTCGACCCCGCCGATCCCAACGCCGGCTTCCTCGCCGGGCTCATGGCGACCGCCGCCGCGGAGCTGCTGGGGGCGCTCGCCGCCGCGCCGGCCCCGTCGGTCGAGACGCGGTTGCGGCAGATCCGTGCGTGGCTGGAGAACGGCGACGCGCACACCGCGCTGGAGGCGCTGGCGCGGGTGGAGGACGAGCGGCCCGACGACTGGCGGGTGGTCTGGTACCGCGGGGTCGCCGCCCTGGTCACCGGGGACCACGAGGCCGCCGCGCTCGCCTTCGACGCGATCTACGACGCCTTCCCCGGCGAGCCCGCGCCGAAGCTGGCGCTCGGCCTGTGCGCGGAGGTGCTGGGCCAGCTCGACAACGCCGCCGAGTACTACCGCCTGGTCTGGGCCACCGACCCCAGCTATGTGAGCGCCGCGTTCGGGCTCGCGCGGGTCCAGCTCGCGGCCGGGGACCGTCGTAGCGCCGTGGGGACACTGGAGTCGGTGCCGGAGAGCTCCATCCACTACACCGCCGCCCGCGTGGCCGCCGTACGGGCCCGGCTGCGTCAACGCACGCCCGGCGCAGGTGACGTACCGTTCCTTGACGACCTCACCGCGGCCGCGGGGCAGGTCGAGGCGCTGGACGCGTACGGGCTGGATCCGGCACGCCGGGAGCAGTTGTCCGCCGAAGTCCTCGGCTGCGCCCTGGACTGGGTACTCTCCGGTGGCCGGGGCGCCGACCCGGCGGCCCGTCGGGTGCTGCTCGGCAGCGAACTGGACGAGCGGGGACTCCGCTTCGGTCTGGAGCGTTCGTACCGCACGCTGGCCCGGCTCGCACGGGGCGGCGAGGAGAGGATCGACCTGGTGGAACGTGCCAACCGTTACCGCCCCCGGACGTGGGTGTAGTTGATGTCGCAGATGCCCCAGCAGGCCGCCCTGACGAACTGCCCGAGCTGCGAGGAGCCGCTCGAGTCGGGTGACCGCTTCTGCGGTGCGTGCGGATACGACCTGTCCGCCGTACCGGCCCGCCCGGACGACCACCCGACGCTCGCCGTGAACGGCTCGGCGCCGGTGGCCGCGCCGTCACCGGCAGCGGACGGGGGCGCTCCCTGGCCGGCCGCGCACGAGCCCGCCGGCGCCGACACCCCGCCGGCGACCCATCTGCCGGCGGATCTGACCGGCATCGACTCCGGCGGCCACGACCTGGCCGAGCCGCCCCCGAGCGGCTCCCCCGTCTCCCCGGCCTCCGGGGTGCGCTTCGACCGGCCGTCGGAGCCGGACGAGTACCCGCTTCAGGCGCCGGACCCGCGGGTGACCGCCGAGACGCCGACCCCGGCGGAGGGCGTCAAGGTGTGCGTGGCCTGCCGCGCGGGCCGTGTCGACCACGACGGCTACTGCGAGAACTGCGGGCACGCCCAGCCCCGCGAGCGCGACCACATGGAGCAGGAGTGCGGCCCGATGGCGGCCGTCAGCGACCGCGGTCTGCGCCACCACCGCAACGAGGACGCGTTCGCCGTCGGCACCGCCGCCCTGCCCGACGGTTCGCCCGCGTCCGTGGCGATCGTCTGCGACGGCGTCTCCTCGGCGACCCGCCCCGACGACGCCTCCCTCGCCGCGTCCCGGGCGGCGAGCGAGTCCCTGCTGGCCGCCCTCGCGCGCGGCACCCACCCGCAGCAGGCGATGCACGACGCGATCGTCGCCGCCTCCCGCGCGGTCAACGCCCTGGCCGCCGAACCGCAGACGGCCCGTGAGCACGCCCCCCACCAGAACGCCCCGGCCTGCACGATCGTCGGCACCGTGGTGACGTCGGGACTGCTGGTCGTCGGCTGGGTCGGCGACAGCCGCGCCTACTGGGTGCCGGTGGACCGCACCGCGCTGCCGGCCCGGCTCACCGAGGACGACTCGTGGGCCGCGCAGATGGTCGCGGCGGGCCTGATGAACGAGGCGGAGGCGTACGCCGACGAGCGCGCCCACGCGATCACCGGCTGGCTCGGCGCGGACGCCTACGAACTGGAGCCGCACACCGCTTCCTTCAAGCCGGACCGGCCGGGTGTGGTGGTGGTGTGCACCGACGGACTGTGGAACTACGCGGAGGCCGCGCAGGACATGGCCGAGGCCGTACCGCTCGATGCCGCCGTGCGCCCCCTGCACGGCGCGCGGGTCCTGGTCGGTCACGCTCTGGACGGCGGGGGCCACGACAACGTAACAGTGGCCCTCGTGCCGTTCCCCGCCCCTTCGCAGGGGGCAGGATCGGCCTGAGGCCGATTCGTACGGGGATGCCTCACAGGACCGGAGGGGACCGGTCCGCACCCAGTCGTACGCCCCGCAACCGTGGGGTTCTCAAGGGGGATTCGATCAGGCATGGCCAATTTCTCGAAGTCCAACGTGCCGCAGTTCTCGGTCGACGTGTACCAGAACGAGTACCTGCCGGAGGGCGGCCGCGAGGTCAACGCGATCGTCACGGTGAGCGCGACCGGCGGCGGCACCATCGGCAGCGCGGTCGCCGCGCCCCATCTCTACACCCCGGGTCAGGGCCCGGACGCGGCCGTGGCGATCATGGTCGACTGTTCCGGGTCGATGGACTACCCGCCGACCAAGATGCGCAACGCCCGTGACGCCACGGCCGCGGCCGTCGACACCCTGCGCGACGGGGTGCACTTCGCGGTGATCGGCGGCACCCATGTCGCCAAGGAGGTGTACCCGGGCGGCGGGCGGCTCGCGGTCGCCGACGCCACCACCCGCGACCAGGCCAAGCAGGCCCTGCGCAAGCTCAGCGCGGGCGGCGGCACCGCCATCGGCACCTGGCTGCGGCTCGCCGACCGGCTGCTGTCCTCGGCGGACGTCACCATCCGGCACGGCATCCTGCTCACCGACGGCCGCAATGAACACGAGTCACCCGAGGACCTCAAGGCGTCCCTCGACTCCTGTGCCGGACGTTTCACCTGTGACGCCCGGGGCGTGGGCACCGACTGGGAAGTGAAAGAAGTCACAGGCATCGCCTCCGCGCTGCTCGGCACGGCGGACATCGTCGCCGACCCGGCCGGACTCGCCGCCGACTTCACGCAGATGATGGAGACGGCGATGGGCAAGGAGGTCGCGGACGTCTCCCTGCGGGTGTGGACACCGGTCGGCACGACGATCAGGTTCGTGAAGCAGGTCGCGCCCACCGTCGAGGAGTTGACCGACCGCCGCACCGAGGCGGGCCCGCGTGCCGGGGACTACCCCACCGGCTCCTGGGGAGACGAGTCCCGTGACTACCACGTCTGCGTGGAGGTGCCGGTCGCCCATCTCGGCCAGGAGATGCTGGCCGCCCGGGTCTCCCTCGTGATCCCCCAACCCGACGGCACCGCACAGAACTTGGGCGCCCAGGGACTGGTGCGGGCGGTGTGGACCGACGACATGGTCGCCTCGACGTCGATCAACCCCCAGGTCGCCCACTACACCGGCCAGGCCGAACTGGCACAAGTCATCCAACAAGGTCTGGATCTGCGCAAAGCGGGCGATATGGATGGAGCAACGTCCAAACTGGGCCGGGCCGTTCAGCTCGCAAGCGCTTCCGGCAACGCCGATACTGCGAAACTGCTTGCGAAGGTGGTGGACGTGGTCGATGCCGCGACAGGTACTGTGCGGTTGAAGGCGAAGGTCGCGGAGGCGGACGAGATGACTCTCGAGACCCGGTCCACAAAGACTGTTCGTGTAAAGAAGTGACGACCAGAAGCAGAAGTTCCCTTACGTGAGAGGGGGAAGCGCCGACATGCCGACCTGCCCGAACGGACACCAGTCGGGTTCCGACGACTGGTGCGAGGTCTGCGGTCACCGCATGGCCGGTGCCGTGCCTCCGCCCCCTCCCCCGCCGCCCCCCGGCGGCGGCTACGGCTTCCCGCCGCCCCCGCCGGGCGCCGGTGGCCAGCAGGGACGCAACCATCTGTCCGCCGTACCGGACCCGGAGCCGGAGCTCTGCCCGCAGTGCCGCACGCCCCGTGAGGGCGGTGCGCCGTTCTGCGAGGAGTGCCGGTGGAACTTCCTGACGAACACGGCGACCTCGTACACCCCGGCCGCCCCGCGCCCGCCGGCCCCCGGCCCGGGCGTCCGCTTCCAGGGTCCGCCGCCGGGTCAGTCGTACGGCGGTGGCGGTGACTCGTACGAGTACCAGGGCTCCCGCCCCTCCCAGATGAACCGTCCCGCCGAGCCGATCCCGCCCTTCGGCGGCGACCCCTCGGGCCCGCCCCCGCCGCCCGGCCAGGGTGGCCCCGGAGGTCCCGGTGGGCCCGGCGGCTTCGGCGGCCCCGGTGGCGGCCCCGGCGGCCCCGGCCCGTTCGGTGGACCTGGTGGCCCCGGCGGACCCAACGGTCCCGGTGGTTACGGCACCCAGGGCGGCCCCGGCGGGCAGAACGGACCCGGCGGCTTCGGTACGCAGGGCGGGCCTGGTGGCTCGGGCGGACCTGGCGGTCCCGGCGGACCTGGCGGACCTGGTGGACCGAACGGTCCCGGTGCTTTCGGTACCCAGGGCGGCCCTGGTGGCCCCGGGGGTCCCGGTGGTCCCAACGGCCCTGGCGCCTTCGACGGCCAGCGCGGTCCCGGCGCGCCCCGTGGCTTCGACGGCCAGCGCGGACCCGGTGGCCCCAACGGCCCCGGCGGCTTCGACAGCCAGCGCGGACCCGGTGGGCCTGGTGGGCCCAACGGCCCCGGCGGCCCCTCGCCCTTCGGCGGCGACCCCTCCCGTCCGGTGCCGCCCCCGCCCGGTCCCACGCCCCCCGCGGGTCCCGGCGGACCTGGTGGCCCCGGCGCCCCGTCGGCGTTCTCGCCGTCCGGCCCGGCCGCCCCGCCCGCCTTCCCGCAGGAGACGAACCGGCCGCAGCCCGGTGGTCCGTCCTTCGGCGGCGGCGAGGACGACTGGGTGATCTCCCCGCCGTCCTCCGGCGCCCCCGGCGGCTACGGCTACCCGCAGCCCGGCTCCACCCAGGCCCCGCCCGGGCCCGGCTACCAGCAGCAACCCGCCGGACCGGCGACCTGGACCGCGACCATCGGCCCGGACCGCGAGTACTTCATGGCGATGATGCAGCGCTCCGGCCCCGAGGCCGCGGGCCTCAACCTGCCCGCGTACTCACCCGAGCAGCAGCGCACCCTCACCGGCAACCAGATCACCATCGGCCGCCGCCGGCACTCCACCGGCGACACCCCCGACATCGATCTGTCGGTGCCCCCGGAGGACCCGGGCGTCTCGCACCAGCACGCCGTGCTGGTGCAGCAGCCCGACGGCTCGTGGGCGGTCGTCGACCAGAACTCGACGAACGGCACGACGGTCAACGGCGCGGAGGAGCCCATCCAGCCCTTCGTCCCGGTGCCGCTCCAGGACGGCGACCGGGTCCACGTGGGCGCCTGGACGACGATCACGGTCCGGCGCGGATAGACCCCGTCAGGGCAGTCGGAGGGGCCAGGTGTACGGCCCCTCCGGATCGTCCAGCCACGCCCACTCCTCTCCGCCGCTCACCGTGATGCCGTACCGCTGCCGCAGCGGCCTGCCCTCCCGCTCCCAGAGCTGGTACGCCTCCTGCGGATCGAGGCTGCCCCGGCTGAGCATCAGCAGGAACCGGTACAGCTCGTGCTCGCGCGCCGCGCGCGGCACCCCGCCCGGTGAGCCGGGCTCCGGTTCCGACCGTCCTTCGCCGCGCAGCGGCACGAAGTAGGCGGGGGTGTGCAGGAAGCGTCCGTCGGCGTGCCCCGTGTCCCGTACGGTCAGCGCGACCAGGCCGGTGGCCAGCGGGGTCAGGATGCGGGCGCCCGGGCGGCACTGGGCGACCCAGGCCGCCGGGATCGAGGTGAGCGCGCAGGTCGCGATGATCCGGTCGAAGGGGGCGCGCTCGGGCACCCCGCGGGCGCCGTCGCCGGTGACGACGACCGGGTGGTGGCCGGCGGCGGCCAGATGCCGCCGGGCGGCCTCGGTGATGTCCGGCTCCAGATCGATGGTGGTGACGAGATCGTCGTCGCCGAGGCGGTGGGCGAGCAGCGCCGCGTTGTATCCCGTACCGGCGCCGATCTCCAGGACCCGGTCGCCGTCCGCCACCTCCAGCGCGGTCAGCATCATCGCCATGAGGGAGGGCTGGCTGCTGGAGGAGAGCAGTTCGCCGTCGCGCAGCCGGGTGGCCAGCGGGGCGTCGGCGTAGGCACCGCGCACCCAGCGTTCCCGGTCGTGCGCGTCCGCGCTCCCGACCCACCTGCGTTCGTGGCCGCCCAGGACGCCGACGTAGTAGTACGGCACGAACAGATGCCTCGGTACGGCCGTGAAGGCCTCCCGCCACACCGGGTCGTCCGCCCAGGCCCCGCTCGCGTCGATCCGGTCCACGAGCTCGGCCCGGGCCTCGGCGGCGAGTTCTTCCAGGTCCTTGTGGAGAGCGTGCGCACCCATACCTCCACTGTCCTGCGGAAGGGTCCTAAGCCCCAAGTCCTGGTTCCCCGCGTCTGAGACGATGGAGCGGTGAAAGAGATTCGGCGCGGCACGCTTCAGACGGAGACCTTCTACGAGCAGGTCGGTGGGGAGGAGACCTTCCGCCGCCTCGTCCACCGTTTCTACGAGGGTGTGGCCGAGGACCCGCTCCTGAAGCCCATGTATCCGGAGGAGGACCTGGGTCCGGCCGAGGAGCGGCTGACGCTGTTCCTCATCCAGTACTGGGGCGGTCCGACGACGTACAGCGACAACCGCGGCCACCCCCGGCTGCGGATGCGGCACGCCCCGTTCCAGGTGGACCGGGCGGCGCACGACGCCTGGCTGAAGCACATGCGGGTCGCCGTCGACGAGCTCGGCCTGTCCGAGGAGCACGAGCACACGCTGTGGAACTACCTGACGTACGCGGCGGCGTCGATGGTGAACACGGAGGGTTGATCCCCTCCGAGCGCCGCTGAGTCCCGAATTCCGGTCGTACGACGCCGATTTCCGATCACGATCCGGTCAAGTCCGGCGCACAAACGCTTACCCGCCCCCGCCCTCCTCTGAAAGCATCCCGGGAGGTCTGGACAACACGACGGGGGTCGGGTGACGGGGTGACGGGGTACGGGGGGTTCGCGAAGGCCGGGGGGTTCGCGAGGTTCGTTCTTCAGCGGGCGCGGGCACACCGCCCGCTGCTCGCCGCCGCCCTGCTGACGGTCGTGCTGACGACGGCGGTGCTTGCGGCGCTCACCGCGTACTCGGGCGCGATCGGCGACGCGGCGCTGCGCCACTCGCTCGCCGATCCGCGCAACGCCGCCGACACCGCGCTGGTCGTCAAGGCCGACGTCCCGGCCGCGTCCCGTGAGGCCGCCGACAGCGCCGTACGCGCGGGTGCCCGGGAGACCTTCGACGGGCTGCCGGTCACCGTGCGGACGCTGCTGAAGTCGGGCCCGTACGCGCTGCCCCGCTCGCTCCAGCCGCCCGCCGAGCGGTCCGACGACCCGGATCTCACGCACTTCGCGGCGCTGGACCCGTCCCAGGCCCGGATCACGGACGGCAGGGCCCCGGCCGCCGGCACCACCGAGGTGGCGCTGCCGCAGAGCGCGGCCCGGCTGCTGAAGCTGAAGCCCGGCGCCCGCCTCACTCTCGTGGACCGCCTGGGCGGCCCGAAGGTACGCATCCAGGTCGTCGGCCTCTACCGGCCCGCCCGCGCGGACGCCCCGTACTGGCAGCTCCTGGACGATCTGCACGGCCGCGGCGTCAACAAGCTCGACTTCACGACCTACGGCCCCCTCCTCGCCGCCCCCGACACCCTGACCGGCGGCAAGGTCAGCGCCGGGCCCTCGGCGTGGCTCGCGACGGCCGACTTCTCGTCGGTGACGACCGGCCGGATCGGCGCCCTGCGCGAAGCGGCCCGGGAGGGCGGCGCCGCGCTGCGCGGCGAGGCCGCGCTCAGCGGCACCACGGCCGCCCACACCGACCTGCCCACCGTCCTCGACCGCGTCGACCGTTCCCTGCTCGTCTCCCGCTCCACCCTGCTGATCGTCGCGCTCCAGCTCGCGCTCCTCGCGGGCTGTGCGCTGCTGCTGGTGGCCCGGCTGCTGAGCGCCCAACGCACGGGCGAGACCCGGCTGCTCAGGGCCCGCGGCGCCTCCCGGCCGCGGGTCGCGGGGCTGGCCGCGGTGGAGGCGCTGCTGCTGGCCGTGCCCGCGCTGGTGTGCGCGCCGCTGCTGGCGGGACCGCTCACCCGGCTGCTGGCCGGACAGGGCGCGCTGTCCCGGATCGGGCTGCGCCTTGAGGTGCCGGCGGCCGGCTCGTTCGGGGTGTGGCTGGTCGCGGCGGGCGTTGCGCTGGGCTGCGCGCTGGCGGTGACGCTGCCCGCGCTGACGTCGCGGGGGGCCTCCTCCTTCGCGACCGGCCGGGCGCGCGCGTTGCCCGGTGCGGTGCGCTCGGGCGCGGACGTGGGGCTGCTGGTGGTGGCCGCGGTCGCGTACTGGCAGCTGGGCCGGCAGACGACCGGCGCGGTCACCGACGACAGCTCCGGCACGCTCGGCGTCGACCCGCTGCTGGTCGCCGCCCCCGCCCTGGCGCTCCTCGCCGGTACGGTCCTCACGCTGCGGCTGCTGCCGCCGCTGGCCCGGCTCGCCGAACGCCGGGCCGCCGCCGGGCGGGGCATCGCCGTCGCGCTCGCGGGCTGGCAGATCGGGCGGCGTCCGATGCGGGGCGCGGGTCCGGTGCTGCTGCTGGTGCTCGCCGTGGCGCTGGGCATGCTGGCGATCGGGCACGGCGCCTCCTTCGACCGCTCGCAGGACGACCAGGCCGACTTCCGCGCGGGTGTCCCGGTGCGGGTGCTGGCCAACGGCGAGGACGACCTCGGCCGCACCGACGCGTACGCGGCCGTCCCCCATGTCGGCGAGGCCGCTCCCGCCGTCCGCGCGGAACTGCCCCTGTCCGGCGACCGTTCGGCGACCGTGCTGGCCCTGGACACCGCGCACGCGGCGGACACCGTGCTGCTGCGCCGGGACCTGACGTCCGAGCCGGTACGACCGCTACTGGCCGGCCTCGGCCCGAAGGGGGCGTCGGCGGGCGCGGCGGTGCCGGCGGGCAGCTCTCTGTTGAAGCTGACGGCGACTCTGCGCGGCGCCGCGCAGGGCACGAGTGCCGACGTGACGGTCACCCTGGAGGACCGCTACGGCACTCCCTACCGGCTCCCGGCCGGTTCCCTCGCGGCCGACGGCCGCCCGCACACCCTGGAACTGGCGGTCCCCTCGGGGAAGTTGACGCTCACCGACGTACAGCTGGTGCTGCCGGTACCGCGCGGTCGGGCGCAGCAACAGCGTTTCTCGCTGGACGCGTTGACGGCCCGCACGCCCCGAGGCACCGAGCGGCGGATCGAGTTGCCCGCCGCCTGGACGGCCCGCACCGTCAGCGACAACACCTCGGAGTTCCCGGACCGCAGCAACGCCCCCGCCCCGCCCCGTGTGAGCGGTTCGGCCGTGGCGTACGACACCGGTTACGTCCCGCGCGAGGACACCTGGACGCTGGCCTCACTGACGGTCCGCCTCCAGGCCAGGCAGCCCGCGGCAGCGCAGATCACCGCCGTCGCCACCGACCGCTTCCTCGACTCCGCGGGCGCCCGCACCGGGCAGCGCGTGGACGTGACGTTCGGCGGCCGGTCGCTGCCGGTGCGGATCGTCGCCGCGGTCCGGGCGCTGCCGACGACGGGGAGCGACAGCGGCGGTGCGCTGCTGGTCGATCTGCGGTCCGTGAACCGGGTGTTGGAGGCGAAGTACGGCGAGAGCGTCACGCCGACGGAGTGGTGGCTGGAGACGGACCGGCCGTCCTCGGTCGCCGCGGCGCTGCGGGCCCGCCCGGACCTGGACCCCGCGCAGGTCGTCGTACGGGACGAGATCGCCGAGGAGCTGCGCGACGACCCGTTCGGGGCGGGCCCGGAAGCGGCGTTCACCGCGGCGGCCGGGGTGGCGGCGGCGCTGGCCGCGCTCGGCTTCGCGGTCAGCGCGACGGGCTCGCTGCGGGAGCGGGACTCCGAGTTCGCGGTACTGCGCGCCCTGGGCGCCCCGCGCCGTCGGCTGGCCCGCACGATCGCCGTCGAGCAGGGCGTCCTGGTGACCTTGGCGCTGATCGTGGGGGCGGCGCTGGGGACGGTCCTCGCCCGGGCGGTGATCCCGCTGGTCCTGCTGACCGGCGACGCGACCCGCCCCGTACCGGAGGTGCTGGTGGAACTGCCGGTGGGACAGGTGGCCCTGCTGCTGGCGGCGGTCGCGGTGACCCCGCTGGCCGTCACCGCCGTACTCGCGCTGCGGCGGGCGAATCCGCTGGTGTCCCTGCGGCAACAGGGAGGGGAGTGACATGGCCCCCGCAACCGTCCGCCGGACGTCCGTGGTCGCCCCGTGGATCCGCACCCGGCTGCGCACCGCCCCCGGCGCGGCCCTCGCCCTCGCCCTGCTGGTGGCGCTGACCGCGTGCCTCGCCGCGGCCCTGCCCCGGGCCCTGGACCGGTACGCCGACGCGGGCCTGCACCGGGCCGTCGAGCAGGCCGGCGCCGACCGCACCTCGATCCAGCTGTACGCCCAGCCCGAGTACGGCGTCATCTCCGAGCAGGACCTGCGCCCCGCCACCCTGGGCGCGCAGTACGAGAAGATCCTGGCCACGGTCGAGAAACCGCTCGTCGCCGACCTCCGGCAGTCGACGTACGGCGTACGCACCTCCACCAACATGGAGGTGCCCGACCCCTGGCTGCCCCGGCCCACCGGGACGCCCGCGCAGGTCACCCTGGTCGCCCAGCAGGGTCTCGCCGACCACGTCCGCTCGGTCGAGGGCCGGCTGCCGCGCGGGCCCGCCGCACCGGCCGACGCGATGACACCCGAGGTGGAGGCCGCGGTCAGCGCCGCGACCGCCAAGTCCCTGCACATCAAGGTCGGTTCGGTCATCCACGTGCCCGGCGAGTCCCGTGCCCCGCTCGCCGTCCGGGTCACCGGCATCGTCACCCCGCGCGAGCCGTCCGGCGCCTTCTGGTCGGCCCAGCCGCTGCTCCACGAGCCCGCCCTGATCCGGATGCCGGGTCCGAGCTCGGACGCCGACAAGTACTGGCTCGGCGCCCTGCTGCTCGCCCCCGAGTCGGCGCCCGCGATGCTGGGCACCCCCGGAACCCCCTGGCGCTACTGGCAGTTGGCGCCCGCCATGAATCACCTCCACGCCTACGACGTGGACCGCCTGAAAACCGCCGTCGCCTCGCTGGAGTCCGGCCCGGCCCTCCAGCAGGCCCGCACGATCACCGGCGGCCTCACCGACACGGACACCGACCTGAGCGAGGTCCTGACCGCCTACTCCCGCCTCCGCGAGGGCGTCTCCCCGCTCGTCGCGGTGGCCGCGGTCGGCGCCGGTACGGTCGCCGCGGTCGTCCTCCTGATGTCGGGCGGCCTCGCCGCCGACCGCCGCCGCACCGAACTCGCCCTGCTGCGCGCCCGGGGCTCGTCCCTGCGCGGCCTGGCCGGCCGCCTCCTCGCCGAGACGGCCACGGTCGCCGTCCCGGCCGGCGCCCTCGGCCTGACGGCCGCCGTACTGGCGCTCCCCGAGGCCAGAACGACGTACGCCGTCGTCGCCGCCACCACCGTCACGGCCGCGGCCTGCGCCGCGCTCCCGCTGCGCGCGGCGGTGGCGCACCGGGCCGTCCGGGTCCACACCGGCCGCGAGGACGTGGCGGGACTACGACCCACGCGGCGCCGCACGGTGGCGGAGCTGACCCTCCTCGTGCTGGCCCTGGCGGCGGTGGAGACCCTGCGCAGAAGGGGCTCGTCCGGCGACGAACTGGCCTATGTGGCACCGGCGTTGACGGGGATGATCGCGGCCCTGGTCCTGGTCCGCCTCTACCCGTTCCCGCTGCGCGGCCTGGCCCGCCCGGCAGGCCGGCTGCGCGGCGCCGTAGCCCATCTGTCCCTGGCCCGCGCGGGCCGCACATCGGCCTCGGCGGTGCTGCCCCTACTCGCCCTCCTCACGGCCCTGACGACGGCGGCCTTCGGCGGCTCGGTCCTCACGGGCGTCTCCGAGGCCCGTGACGAGGCGGCCCTGCTCGCGGTGGGCGCGGACGCCCGCGTCGACGCCGACGGCCCCCTGCCCGCGGGCCTGGCGGCTCGGCTCCGCCACCAACCGGGGGTGGACGGCCTGACCGAGGTGAGCATCGCGTACCAGGCGAAGCCGACGGACGGCAGGGTGTCGGTACCGCTGGTGGGCGTGGAGCCGGGCGGGTACGCGGAGTTGACCGCGGGGACAGGCCTGGGCGCGTACGCCGGGAATGAGTTGGCGGAGGCTGGTGGCGTCCTCCCGGCCCTGGCCTCCCCCTCCGTCGCGAAGGCGTACGGCACCCGTCCCTTCCCCGTCCTCCTGGAGGACGGCACGACGACGATCACCGTCCGCATCACGCTCGTACGGGACCGGACCCCGGCGGTGAACGGCACGGAGTTCCTGGTCGTCGACCGGGCGGGCCTGAGCGGCCCGACGGCCCGCCCGACCTCGCTCCTGTTGACAGGCACGGGGCTGTCGGGCGCGAACCTGCGCAAGGCGGTGGGCGACGCGGGCCACGTCCAGACGCGGTCCGAGGAACGGGCGCGCTATGTGAACTCCCCGCTCCAGTCGGGCGCCGAGGACATCTACACGGCAGCGGTGGCGGCGGGCGCCGGTTACGCCGTCCTCGCCCTCCTCCTCTCCCTGCTCCGCGCCGCCCCCGAACGCATCGCCCTCCTGGCCCGCCTCCGCACCATGGGCCTCACCCGCGCACAGGGCCGCCGCCTCCTGATCCTGGAGTCCCTGCCCCAGGCGACCCTGGCGGCAGCCGGCGGCATCCTCACCGGCTGGGCGACGGTCCACCTCCTGTCCCCCGGCATCGACCTGACGACCATCGCCCTGGCGACAGCCCCCTCCACCGCCGGCACCGCAGAACTCCGCACGTCCCCCCTGTCCTTGGCGATCCCGGCCCTCGCGGTGGTACTGGTGACGGTGGGGGTGGCGGGGGTACAGGCGTGGTGGTCGGGGAGACGGGGGTCGGTGGCGGAGCTACGAGCGGGGGACACAAGATGACCGGCTACGCACTTAGCTGCGGGCAGTCGTGCCGCTGGGGCGGCACGGGTGGGCGCAGCGGCACCCCGCCAGCGCGGGCAAGCGAAACCCCGCCTACCCCAGCCCCCACTCAGGCCAGCGACAAACGGAGGCCCCAGTGACCACCAACCCCACCCTCGCCGACCTGACCACCAAGGCGACCGCGGCCCGCAACACCCCCACCTACGGCCACGACGCCCTCATCACCTGCGACCGCCTGGTCCGCATCTTCACCACGGACGGCATCGAGGTCCAGGCCCTCCAGGGCCTCGACCTCCTCGTCCGCGAGGGCGAACTCATGGCCCTCGTCGGCGCGTCCGGCAGCGGCAAGTCCACCCTCATGAACATCCTCGCCGGCCTGGACACCCCCACCGCGGGAGCGGCCCGCGTCGCCGGTCACGACCTCCTCGCCATGACCGCCAAGGACCGCCTCGCCTACCGCCGCAAAACCGTCGGCTTCGTCTGGCAGCAGACCTCCCGCAACCTGCTCCCCTACCTCACCGCGGCTCAGAACATCACGCTCCCGATGCAACTGTCCGCCACCCGCACCACCCGCAAGGCGAAAGCCGAACGCGCCCTGGAACTCCTGGAGTTGCTGGACATCGCGGACTGCCGTGACCGCCACCCCCACCAGATGTCTGGCGGCCAGCAACAACGCGTGGCCATAGCGGTCGCCCTCGCCAACGCCCCCGCGGTCCTCCTCGCCGACGAACCCACCGGCGAACTCGACTCCCAGACCGCGGAACAGATCTTCGCCGCGTTCCGTACGGCGAACGAACAGCTCGGCACCACCATCGTGATCGTCACCCACGACCAGGCCGTGGCCGGCGAGGTCCGCCGCACGGTCGCCATCCGGGACGGCCGCACCTCCACCGAGGTCCTGCGCCGCAGCGAGGTCGACGCCACGACCGGCCACGAGACGGTCGTGGCCCGCGAATACGCCATGCTCGACCGCGCCGGCCGCCTCCAGCTCCCCGCCGAGTACACCGAGGCCCTCGGCATGCGCGACCGCGTGGCCCTGGAACTGGAGCCCGACCACATCGGCGTATGGCCGGACGACAGCGACCCCCACTGACTCAGACGCAGAGGCGCGCGCTCAGCGCACGCTGACGTCCAACGCCCCAAGTCCCGCCCGTCGCACGGCGATCGACCCGTACGGCGTACGCAACCGCAGCCACGCACCGGACGAGAACAGCGCCAACTCCCCACCGGGACGCAGGAATCCGAGCGACTGTGCCGCATGCACGGCCCGCACCGGCAGCTGCGTGTCCCCGACCGTCCGGGACCAGATCTCCCGCCCGATCCGGTCGAGTTCCGCACGCGTACGGCTCTCGGGCGCCAACTCCCCGGTACGGGAACGGAATTCGGCAACCCCGGCGCCCACCATGGCCCGCAGGGCATCGGGCGCGGGCAGCCCCGCGACCGGCTGCCATCCCCCACGCGGCGGCAGCACCCCCGCCCACGGCGGCCCGGTGACCGCCGCAGGCACCCCGGCCGTGGCGGCGTCCTCGACGACGGACTCCAACAACTCCCCGGCGGACACCGTCACGTCGAGCGTGACGTCGAGCCCGTGCTCATAGGGCTTGGCGAGCCGGACCGCGCGGATCGCCAGTACCTCGAAGGACGGCGGCCGCCCGAACACGGCGAGCGCGGTCCCGGCGGCCTGGAGCCGCACGGCGGCCCCGCGGTCGTAGTGGAGCAGACGGGAGAGGAAGGCCGCGAGATCCGCCGCCTCCCCCTCGTCGGCCAGGTGGAGCACCGTCATGCGGCGACGGCCTCCTCCTCGTCGTCGTCCCGGTACTCCTCCAGGAACTCGCGTTCCTCGGAGGTGATCCGGCGCGGCCGCTGGGCCTCGAAGTCGAACGGCACTATGACCGTCGAGGCCCGCACATACACAAGATCCTCGTCCTTCACCTCGTACGCGATGGTGAAGGACGCCGCCCTGATCTCCGTGACCCACAGCTCGATGTCCACGGGCGTGTGCCGGTGGACGAGCTGCCGCTTGTAGTCGATCTCATGGCGCGCCACCACGGACCCCTGCTTGAAGTCCTTCTCCGGGCGGAACAGGAAGTCGATACGGGCTTCCTCCAGATACCGGAGGAAGACCACGTTGTTGACGTGGCCGTACGCGTCCATGTCCGCCCAGCGCAGCGGGCAGTGGTAGATGTGCCGCAAGACCGATCAGCCCCGGGTCAGCTTCTTGTAGGTGGCGCGGTGCGGACGCGCGGCGTCCGG
>JABFXD010000774.1 GCA_013361925.1 Streptomyces sp.
TTCTGGGCGGACGTGCGTCAAGCAGTCGCCGCCGGGCGTGCGGGGATCCTGGAAGAGATGTACCTGGAAGGCGCCTCGCGGTGGCATCACCTCACCGGTGACTCCGTCGACCCGGTCCGCGCGGGACTGGCTCCCCGGGCCCGGCTGGCGGTCTGGCCACCGCTGTCGACCGACGTCGAGGCCGTCCTGAGCGCCCTGCCCGCCGACGGCCTCGTCGAAGGGGTGTGGCAGTGCGAGGACGGTCCCGTGCACAGCGCCGTCGCCGACGAGGAGGGCGTCCCGGAACTGGCCACCCGGATGTCCGGTGCCCGCGCCGCCGCGCTCCTTTCCGTGTACGCGGACGAACGCGTGCCGGTGTGCACGGCGGTCATGCCGGACCAGGACGGGGTTCTCCGGGCTCGCTGGTGCATCTGACCGTGCGCGAACCGGGGTCGCGAAGTCGTTCATGGCTCAAATGCATCGCCCCGTGACCGAAGTGAACACGTGGTACTCCAGAGTTCGCTGGTTACTGCCGGTAAATCCTTGCTTTACGCGGCCCTTACGGCGTAGACCTTGCCCCAGCACTAGCGGTGGCTCTGGGGGGAGTTGGCGTATGGAAGGCACCGTCGACGGATTTCGCTACGGCGTGGTGACGCCGATCGCGGCGTATGTGATGGCGTGTCTGGGTGGAGCCCTGGGACTGCGCTGCATCGTACGGTCGCTGCTCAACGCCGAGTCGTGGAAGGCCGGTTGGCTCGCGCTCGGTGCCGCGTCGATCGGGTGCGGCATCTGGACGATGCACTTCATCGCGATGATCGGCTTCCAGGTCGAGGAGACCCGGATCCGCTACGACGCGGGGCTCACCCTGCTCAGCCTGGCCGTGTCGATCGTCGTGGTCGGCATCGGCGTGTTCATCGTCGGCTATCGCGGCGCCGGCACGGCGAACCTCTCCCTGGCGGGGATCGTCACCGGGATCGGCGTCGCGGCCATGCACTACCTGGGCATGTACGCCATGCGCCTCAACGGGGCGATCAGCTATGACGCGTTGGCCGTCGGCCTCTCGGTCGTGATCGCGATCGTCGCCGCCACGGCGGCCCTCTGGGCGGCCGTCACCATCCGGGGCTTCATGACGAGCCTCGGCGCCAGTCTCGTCATGGGCGTGGCCGTCTCCGGCATGCACTACACCGCGATGGCCGCCGTCAGCGTCCATGTGCACGGCACGACCGGCGGCTCCTGGGCGGGCGACTCGGCGTCCTCGCTGCTGTTGCCGATGCTGCTGGGGCCGGTCATCTTCCTCGTCCTGGCCGGAGTTGTCGTCATGTTCGACCCGCTGCTGGTGCTGGGCGACAGCGAGGGGAGCCGAAGCCGCCCCGCCGCACGCCGGGAGCCGGCCGCAGCCCGGAAGCCGACCACCTGGTCCACCGAAGAGGCGCCCGCGCCGACGCACAGCTCGCTCTTCGAGACCCCCGCGAGCCCCGCCCGGGCACGCCAGCACCCCTACGACACCCCGCAGCGCGCCGGGGAGTGGTGACGAAGCCCTCAACGCCCGCCGCCACCGCACTCATTCACGGGCATCGAGGGAGCCCGCCGACCGGCCTCCTCTAGATCATTGTTACGGTGCACCGGTGTCTGACTCCTCACGCGATACCGCCGAGGGCGCCGGCTGGGGTGCCGCAGAGCGCGGTGACTTCGAGCGCCTGATGCCGTCCGAGGTCGAGAAGATCTCGTGGCTCGACCCGAGGATGCTGTGGGCGGCCCGCAACGGCGTCCTGGCCTCCTGGTTCGGCGACCCGACGGGCCGCACCCGGAGCCGCTGGGTCGCCCAGCGGGCCGAGGCGGGCGCACCGGCGGACAAGGTGATCCGACGGGACGACCCGGACCACTTCTCCTTCATGGTCATCGGCGACACCGGCGAGGGAGACGCATCCCAATACGCCGTCGTACCAGGCTTTCTGAAGGTTGGTCAGGACACCCGTTTCACCGTCCTCGCCAGTGACGTCATCTACCCGGTCGGCAGCGCCGACGACTACGGCACCAAGTTCTTCCGCCCGTACCAGGACTATCGCGCGCCGATCTACGCGATACCCGGCAACCACGACTGGTACGAGGACCTCGGCGGGTTCATGCGCGTCTTCTGCGACGACGCCCCGCCGCTCACCCCCGAACCCGCCCCGCGCCCGCTCAGCCGTGCCTGGCTGCGCTCCCTGCTCTGGCACCGCCCGCGCCGCGATGACGGTCAACGCCTCGACGAGGTACGGCAGTTGCGGGCCGACCCGGCCCAACAGGCCGTCCAGCCCGGCCCCTACTGGGCGATCGACGCCGGACCGGTACGGATCATAGGCATCGACACCGGCCTGCTCGGGACCCTCGACGCCGAGCAGGGCGCCTGGCTGCGCGAGGTCTCCCAGGGGCCGCGCCCGAAGATCCTGGTCACCGGCTCGCCCCTGTACGTGGACGGCGAGCACCACCCCTGCCCCATCGACGGCGGCGGCACCGTCGACGACATCGTCCGCGACCCGGCGCACCACTACGTCGCGGCGATAGGCGGCGACATCCACAACTACCAGCGCTATCCCGTCGACGTGGACGGCCGCACCATCCAGTACGTGGTCTCGGGCGGCGGCGGTGCCTTCATGCACGCCACCCACACCATCCCGCGGGTCGACATCGCGAACGTCACCGAGGACACCTTCCGCTGCTACCCCCTGCGCGGCGACTCCCTGGCCTTCTACAGCAGGCTCTACGGCCGCCGGCTGCGGTTGCGCCGCTTCTTCACCCTCAGTGCCGCCGAGGCCGCGGCCGTGGTCGCCGAGCGGTTGCAGATCAGGCCGGGACGCGCCCCCGGCCCGGAGGCCCGTATCACCCGGCGCACCCGCCTCGTCGCCGGGCTGCTGGGCACCGGCCGCCGCCCCGACCAGGCCAAGCGGTTCCGGCTCCCCGTGCGCAAGATCTACACGCAGCTGTTCTCCCCGAGCTCGGCCACGTACAGCCCGCCGTTCTTCAAGTGCTTCCTGCGCCTGGACGTCACCCCGGAGTCGGTCCGGCTGCGCTGCCACGCCGCGACCGGCAACCGCGCCCAGGAGGTCGACCCGCCGATCGAGGACGAGGTCACCATCGCCCTGACCTGAGGGGAACATCGCGGGACGCGCCCGGGTTGGCACTGCCGTACGACGTTGATCCATGACCCGTGGAGGGGCCCGTGCCACCCACCTCTCGTCCGCTGCGCAAGCTGGGCTTCCTCACCATCGGACTGTTCGACGAGGCGGACCCGCGCCGCGGTCACGAGTCCACGCTGGAGATCATCGAGCTGGGCGAGCGGCTCGGTTTCGACAGCGCCTGGCTGCGCCACCGGCACCTCCAGTACGGCATCTCGTCCCCGGTCGCCGTCATGGCCGCCGCCTCGCAGCGCACCCGGCGCATCGAGCTGGGCACCGCGGTCATCCCGCTCGGCTGGGAGAACCCGCTGCGGCTGGCGGAGGACCTGGCGACCGCCGACCTGCTGTCCGGGGGCCGGATCAACCCGGGCGTGAGCGTGGGCCCGCCGATGCACTACGACCAGGTCAAGGAGGCCCTCTACCCGGACACGGCGGACGCCGAGGACTTCTCCTACGAGCGGGTGCGGCGGCTGCTGGACTTCGTGCGCGGCAAGTCGGCGACCGACTTCAGCGGGGTCGAGGGCTTCGAGGTGTTCTCTGATCGAGTCCAGCCTCAGTCCCCCGGGCTCGGCAGCCGGCTCTGGTACGGCGGCGGCAGCCTCGGCTCCGCGCGGTGGGCCGGCGAACACGGCATGAACTTCCTCACCAGCAGCGTCGTCAAGGCCGAACACCCCGAGGAGACAACGGACTTCGCCGAGATCCAGCTGTCCCACATCCGCGCCTTCCGCGCCGCCCACCCCGACGGCGAGGCCGCCCGGGTCTCCCAGGGGCTCGTCGTCATCCCGACCGACTC
>JABFXD010000337.1 GCA_013361925.1 Streptomyces sp.
CGAGCGGGCCCTGGAGATCCTGGACGGGGCGGTGCTGGTGCTCTCCGCCGTGGAGGGCGTCCAGGCACAGACCCGCGTCCTGATGCGCACCCTGCGCCGGCTGCGGCTGCCCACGCTCGTCTTCGTCAACAAGGTCGACCGTGCGGGCGCCCGCGCGGAGGGCCTGCTGGACGATGTCCGACGGCTGCTGACGCCGCATGTCGCGCCGCTCGGCACGGTCCAGGACCTCGGCACCCCGCGCGCCCGGGTGCTCGCCGCGCCCCTCGCCGACCTGGCCGAACCGCTGGCCGACGTCGACCCGGACATCCTCGCGGCGGTCGTGGACGGCCCCGCGCCCACCCCGTCCGACCTGCGCAAGGCCCTCGCCGCGCGCACGGCCGACGGCTCGTTCCACCCCGTCCACTTCGGCTCCGCCCTCGGTGGCCAAGGGGTCGCCGAGCTCGTCGACAGCCTCGTCCGGCTCGTCCCGCCGGCCCCGGCGGCCGTGGGCGGCGCGCCCCGCGGCACGGTGTTCGCCGTCCGGCCCGGCCCCGGCGGTGAACGCACGGCGTATCTCCGTCTGCACGACGGTGAGGTGACGGAGCGTCAGCGGCTCACGCTGCTGCGGCGCGACGCCGACGGGCGGACCCTGGAGGTCGCGGGGCGGGTGACCCGCCTCGACGTGATCGGCGGAAACGGTCCGCTCACCGCGGGGAACATCGCGGCCGTGACGGGCCTCGCCGGAGTCCGCGTGGGCGACCGGCTCGGCGAACTCACCGCACGGGACGCCCAGTTCGCGCCCCCGACCCTGGAGACCGTCGTCACCGCCCGGCGTCCGGAACAGGCCGCCCGCCTCCGCTCCGCGCTGCTCGCCCTCGCCGACCAGGACCCGCTGATCCACGCCCGCCCCGCACCCGACGGCACCACCGCGCTGCTTCTCTACGGCGAGGTCCAGCTGGAGGTGCTGGCGGCGACCCTCGCCCAGGACTTCGACATCGAGGCGGACTTCGCACCGGGCCGCGTCCGCCTTCTGGAGCGGCCACGTGGTGTCGGTGAGGCCTGGGAGGAGCGGCCCTGGCTCGACGGCACCCGGTACTGGGCGACGATCGGGCTGCGGGTGACGCCGGGAGAGCGCGGATCCGGCGGGGTGTTCACCTACGAGACCGAACTCGGCGCGCTGCCCCGGGCCTTCCACCAGGCCATCGAGGACACCGTGCACACCACCCTGCGGACCGGGCTGTCCGGCGCGACCGTGACGGACTACCGGGTCACTCTGATCCGCTCCGGCTTCGTCGCCCCGCTCAGCACGGCCGGGGACTTCCGCGGGCTCACCCCGTACGTGCTGCGCCGCGCCCTGGAGCGGGCACGGACGCGGCTCTACGAGCCGTACCACACCTTCGAGACCGAGGTCCCGCTGGACGCGCTGGCCCCGGTGACCGCCCAGCTTGCCTCCCTGGGCGCCGAGTTCACGGGCACCACAGGCGGCAGCACGGCGTGGGTGATCACCGGTGAGCTGCCGGCCCGGCGGGTGCGTGAGATGGAGCTGCGGCTGCCGGGGCTCACCCGCGGGGAGGGGATGTGGTGGTCCCGTATGTCAGGTGACCGTGAACTCCGCTCGCACTGACCGGCGTTGTCACCACGACACCGGCAGACGCAGCGGACTGCGGGTCATCTGTCCCTCCCGCCACTCGATGGTCCCGGGCGTGAACTCGGCTCGTAGCCGCGGGAATCGGGCGGCGAGGTGGTGCAGCGCGAGTTCGAGTTCGAGGCGGGCCAGCCAGGCGCCGAGGCAGTGGTGGGGTCCGGCGCCGAAGGCGATGCTCGGCGCGGTGAGGGGCGCGGACAGGTCGGGCGGCCCAGGCGGGTAGACGTCGGGGTCGCGGCCGGCGGAGTTGGTCTGGACGGCGACCACGCTCCCCGCCGGGATCAGCACCCCGCCGACCTCGACGTCGGCGACCGCGCGCCGGATCAGGCCGGGCAGCACCCGGCCCTCGCTGAGCGGGACGGTACGCAGCAACTGCTCGGCCGCGGTCGCCGCCGCCTCCTCGTCGCGGGCGAGCAGCGGCCAGCCGTCGCGCCCGTCGGTGAGGAGGTAGACGACGGCGTTGCCGAGGGCGCTCATGGTGGTCTCGTGCCCGGCGACGACCAGCCCCAGGGTCAGGGTGATCAGCTGCCGTTCCTCGATGCCGAGTTCATCACCGGCGACGATCAGCCCGCTGACCAGGTCGTCCCCCGGCTCCTTGCGCCGCTCGGCGATCAGGGCGGCGGCGAACGCGCCGAACTCGGTCATCGCCGCCATGACCTCCTCGGCCGTGTGGGCGCCGCCGGACAGGGCGTGGTCGGCCCAGTGCCGGATGCGGTCGCGGTCGAGATGGTCCAGACCCATGAGCCGGCAGATCACGGACACGGGCAGCGGACGCGTGAGGCCCTCCACGATGTCGGCGGGCCGGGGCAGGGCCGCGAAGTCGTCGAGCAGCGCGGTGACCACGGACCCCACCCAGGGCCGCCAGCGGGCGACGGCCCGCGGGGTGAACGCCCGCTGCACGGTGGAGCGGAGCCGCTGGTGGGCGGGGCCGTCCTGATTCACCAGCCCGTTGGGGTCGTCCAGCAGATTCGGTACGCGGAGCAGTGGCGGAGCGTTCTCGGCATGCAGCGACCTGCGGTCGAACCGCGGGTCCATGAGCACCTGCCGCACCTCGGCGTACCGGGTCACGAGCCACACCGGGGTGCCGGTGGCGAGGGTGGTGGGCCGGGGCGGCCCGGGCTCGGGAAGGCTGATGCGATGCATGGGACGTAAAGGCCGGGACGCGCTCTCTGCACTCATCCGGTTCTCCAGAAGCACCGTTCGGGAGGGCTTTCCACGCTAGTGCGCCGCCCACGCTTCCGTCAGCGGTGTCAATCGGCCAACGCCCCGGTCTGCCAAGGGCTTTGGGGGGCATTCGTTGAACAAGGAAGGAGGGCCGTCGCATGACGACTCCCACTAGGCGCACGACTCCCACCAGGCCCACGGCTCCCATCAGGCGCATGTCCAAGCGCATGCCCGGCTGGGCGAAGCTCGTGAGTGCCGTCGTTCTGGTGCTCGTCGTGTTCTTCGCCGGTATCCGGCTGAGCGTGCTCCCGGGCCTCAAGGACCTGTTCGGCACCGAGACCCATGACCGTTCGGGGCCCGCCCTGCTCCAGTCCATCCAGGACATCAGCCGTTACGACGCCGCCTCCGGCAACTTCCAGGTCGTCGTGGACCTGGAGAAGGACGCGAAGTACCTGCCCGACGCCGTCCGCGGCACCCGCACCCTGTACGTCGGGGCCGGCACCGTCGACGCGTTCGTGGATCTCGGCAAGGTGGGTGAGAACGACGTCAAGGTCAACGAGGACCGTACGTCCGCCACGCTGGTGCTGCCGCACGCCCAGCTCGGCAAGCCCGCCCTGGACGCCGACCGCTCCTACGCGGTGTCCAAGCAGCGGGGCCTCCTGGACCGCCTGGGCGACCTGTTCTCGGACAACCCCAACAGCGAACAGGCCGTGCAGAAGCTCGCGGTGAAGCACATCCGCGAGGCGGCGAAGGACAGCGCGCTGACCGGCCGCGCCGAGAAGAACACCACGGACATGCTCGAAGGCCTGCTGCGCTCCCTCGGCTTCAAGGAGGTGAAGGTCACCTACCAGGCCTGATCACGTCCCCCGCGTGGCTGCTCAGAAGGCCGAGACGCCCGGCAGGGCCAACGCCCCGAGCAGGGCGGCGCCGACCAGCAGCCACGCCACGTAATCCCCGATGTGCCCGGACTGGAGCCGGCGCAGCGGCAGCGCCCAGCCCGGGGCGAGCAGCTTCGGGCGGGTGACCGCCACGGCGGCGAGGCCCGCGGCGAGCAGGGTCGAGGTGATCCCCAGCAGGACGCCGAGCGCGGTCCAGTGCAGCGGGGCCACCACGATCCCGCCGGACCCGGCTTCGTTCACGGCGTGGGCGACCACGTCGGCGAAGCCGGGTGCCACGCCGACCGCCAGCGACCCGGCGAGCAGCAGCGCGGGGACCGCCGTCATCGTGCCGGGGACCCGGCGCAGCCGTCGCCCGGTCTCGGGCTTCTCCCCGGAGCCGGTCGTCTCGTAGCCGCCGTCGTCCGCGGGCCGGGGCCCGAGGCCGAGGAAGACTCGGGCGGCGACGCGCAGCACGGCACCGGCCGTGACGGCGCTGACGGCGACGTACAGCACGGTGAGCGGGCCGCCCGCGGCCTCCTCGGTGACGGACTTGCCGAGTGCCGTGCCGAAGGGCGGCAGTCCGGCGAGACCGAGGGCGCCCAGGGTGAACAGCACGGCGACTCCGCGCAGTTGCCGTGCCTTGCCGTGCAGGGCGTGTTCGTCGACGCTGCCGTAGCGGTCGAGGAGGATGCCGGTGCAGGCGAAGAGGGCGGCCTTCACCCCGGCGTGGCCGAGCAGGTACAGGGCGACCCCGTCGTCGGCCTCGGGTGTGAGGACGCCGATGCCGATGAGGAACAGACCGGTGTGGGCGACGGTGGAGTAGGCGAGCAGGCGCTTGATGTGGCGCTGGTACCAGCACATGACGGCGCCGATCGCGGCCGTCAGCACGCCGAGCACGACGAGGAGGCGTTCCAGGTCGTCGGCCGGGATGCCGCCGGGCCCGGAGAACACGGTGCTGTACACCCGCCAGACGCCGTACGTGCCGAGTTCGACCATGACACCGGAGAGCACCATGCACACCGGGGTGGGGGCGACGGCATGCGCGTCGGGCAGCCAGAAGTGGAAGGGCACGGCGGCGGCCTTGACCAGCAGCCCGGTCAGGACGAGGACGAACGCGGTGAGGACGAGCGCGTCGGGCGGTCCGTGCGCGTCGAGGCCCCGTCCGATCTGCGTCATCGCCAGCTCGCCGGTGCGGGCGTACAGCAGGGCGATGCCCATGAGCAGGGCGTAGGCGCCGAGGGAGGTGACGACGGCGAAGGTGAGGGCGCCCTGCACCGCCCTGGCCTCCTCGACGCGGTGGCCGGTGAGGGCGTAGGCGCACACGCCCATCAGCTCGAACCACACGAAGGCGTTGAACAGGTCGCCCGCGAGCGCGAAGCCGCACATGCCCGCCTGGAAGAGCAGCATCAGGGCGGGGAAGGAACCCGCGTGCCGGCGCGGGGGTTCGTCGAAGTAGTGCCAGGAGTAGGCGAGCGCCGCGAGGGTCAGCAGCGAGGCGAGCGCGGCCATGCCGAGGCCCGGGCCGTCGCCGACGAGGACGATCCCGACGCTCTCGCCGTTCACGGGAACCCAGCCGCCGACCCACTCGACCATGGGCGGTGAGGAGTCGAGCAGCAGCACGATCGCGAGGGCGGCCGTGCCCGCCGACGCCGCGCAGCCCACCAACTCGGCGGCGACCCGGGGCACGCGGCGGCCCCCGGCGACCAGCAGGGCGGCCCCGAGGAGGGGGACGGCGACGAGGAGCGGCAGCAGGTCGTTCATCAGCCGCGCAGCTCCGAGAGTTCGTCGGGGTCGACGGTGCCGTGCCGCTTGGAGATCTGGACGACGAGCGCGAGCAGCAGCGCGGTGACGGTGGCGCCGACCACGACGTCGGTCAGGGTCAGCGCCTGGACGACGGGGTCGACCACCGGACGCGAGCCGGGCTTCAGATCGGAGAAGACGGGCGCGGTCGCGTCGTCGCGGTAGCCGACGGCCAGCAGCAGCACATAGGTGGCGCACTGGCACACGGACAGACAGCCGACGGCATGGATGAGGTTCCGGCTGGTGGCGAGGCCGTAACAGCCCACCAGGAAGATCCATGCGGCGACGAGGTACGGCAGCACGTCCATCACGTCCCGTTCCCCTCCTCGATCTCGACGGCCTGGTCCAGGAAGTGGGCCAGCAGCACCACCACCGCGCAGGCGACCTCCATGCCGACGGCGGCGTTCAGCAGCGGGACGGTGCCGGCGGAGGAGAGCGTGTTGAAGGTGCCGTACGGCAGCAGCGTGTTGGCCAGGAAGGCGACGGAGCCGATGAGGCCCGCGATGCCGGTGACGAGGTAGGCGGAGACGGCGAGCGCGTCGCCGACCTCGTACAGGCCGATCGGCCGGATGCGTTCCAGGGCGCGGTAGTCGGCGCCCAGGTAGAGCAGGTGCAGGGAGGTCGCGGCGACGACGCCGCCCTGGAAGCCGCCGCCGGGGCTGAGCTGGCCGTGGGCGACGACGTAGAGGCCGGTGAGCAGGGCGACGGGCAGGACGACGAGGGCGTAGCGGCGTACCGGGAGGGCCACGGGTTCGGCCTCGGGGCGGGCGCGGTGTTCGTCGCGGGTCTGGCGCAGCAGCACCACGCAGCCGAGGACGGCCGCGAACAGGATGGTCATCTCGCCGAGCGTGTCGAAGGCGCGCTGGTCGAAGTTGACGGAGGAGATGGTGTTGGCGGTGTGCCGGGCGAGGGACTCGCGCACGGCGCGGTCGCCGTAGGGGTGCCGGTCGCCGCCGAAGGCCGGCAGGTCCAGGCAGGCGGCCACGAGCAGCGCGGCGAGGCCGGCCCCGCCGACGGCCACGAGCCACAGCCGGACGCGCCGGCTCACTCCGGGTCCTCTCTCCCCCGGGCGCGCCGTCTGACCTTGCGGACGGTGAGCAGCAGCAACAGCGGGGTGAGCGCGGAGCCCACGGCGAGCTGGGACAGGCCCACGTCCGGTGCCTGGAGCACGGTGAACAGCACGGCGAGGACGACGCCGAGGACGGACAGGACGAGGGCCTGGCGCACCGGGTCGCGGACCGCGACGGCGGTGGTGGCGGTCGCGGCGACCAGCAGCAGCACGACGACGATCACGGCGTCAGCCACGGCGGACCCCGCGGAATCCGCCGGACAGGGCGCGCGAGGCGACGACGTTGCCGCCGATCAGCAGCGCCCCGACCACGAGGAGTTTCACCAGGGCCCGGCTCGGCCCGGTGGCCACGCACAGGACGCCGACGACCGCGGCACCGAACCCGGCGACCACCCAGGTCACGCCCCAGGCGCGGGGCGGGTCGTCGGCCAGTTCGTCGGCGAGCAGCCGGGCGAAGACGAGGGTGCCGACCGGGCCGAGCAGGGCGAGCACCAGGGCGAGGTCGACGTACGACGGACGGGTGTAGCCCTGTGACAGCAGCAGAAGGGCCGGACAGGCCAGCGCGGTCGACATGTTCTGGGCCACCACCCGGCGCCGCAGCGGGCCGGTGGCGACGCCCCACAGGGCCGCGCCAATTCCTGCGCCGAGGGCGAGGGTCGCCCCGAGGATCCAGCCGTTCACCGTGCGGTCACCACCCGCCGGGCGGCGGTGGCCGCGACCGCGGCGACGGCCGCGGCGCTCGCCCCGACCACGCGTTCCAGGGTGTCCACCGTGCTGATCAGGACCAGCCACAGCGCCGCGAGCGCGATCCACCAGGCAAGCGCCTCGGCCAGGGTGAGAAGGGTCGTACGCGGGTTCATACGCCACCTCCTCACGGCCTGCCGGCACGGCTTTCGCGCCATCCAAACACCGTCCCGGAGGTGGGTGGCGGCGGCGCGCGCGGGTCTCAGCCCGGAGTGCCCCACCCGTACGAAGGGAAACCGCGGGTGCGCGCAACCAGGCCCGGCGGCGCCGCATTGTCGGCGGGTTCGCGGGTAATCGCCTTACGACGCAGGGAAGTTGAAGACTGGAGGACCGCATGGCCCGTGTTGCCTTACGTCCGCGATCCCCGTTCCGCCTGCGCACCGCCAGGTCCGACAAGGCCGGGCCGGAGCCGCCCGCCCCCGCTCCGAAGCAGCGGCGCAGTCCGCTCGCCGCCCTCCGCCGCATGGTGGGGATGGTCGCCGCGTTCGCCTTCATGGTGGCGTTCGCGGTGGTGCTGGCCCGGCTGACGCTGGAGCCGTCGCCCGCGTCGGAGGCGCTGACGCACACCAACCTCCACCCGGGCCGCTCCCTGCGGGCCTATCTCGACCAGCCCGAACTGCGGGACGCCGTCAAGCAGATCGGCGGCAATGTGCTGCTGGGTGTGCCCTTCGGTGTCCTGGTCCCGGTGCTGGCGCCGCGGACCCGCGGGGTGCTGCGGGTGCTGCTGCTGACGGCCGTGGTGATGCTGCTGGTGGAGTTCGCGCAGGGCGCGCTGATCACGGGGCGGGCGTTCGACATCGACGACGTCATCCTCAACACCTCGGGGGCGCTGATCGGTTATCTGCTGCTGGGACGGCGGCTGAGCCGGGCGGTGCACCGCTGAGGGTCAGCGCGTCGACAGCTGGACGATGGCCACGGTGCCGACGATCACGATGAGCGTGCGCAGGGCCGCGGCGGGCAGTCTTCGGCCCGCCGCGGCCCCGAGCTGTCCGCCGACGGCGGAGCCGGCCGCGAGCAGGCCGACGGCCGTCCAGTCGAAGTCGGCGGCGACGAGGAAGAAGAGCGCGGCGACGGTGTTCACGACGGCGACGAGGACGTTCTTGACGGCGTTGAGGCGTTGCAGGTTGTCGTCGAGGCGCAGACCCATCAGGGAGACGTAGATGATTCCCTGGGCGGCCGAGAAGTAGCCGCCGTAGACGCTCGCCAGGGCGAGTCCGACGAGCAGCGGCGGGCCGCCGTCGGCGTGGACCGGGGTCCGGCCGGTGCGGGCGCGGCGCGCGCGGAGCCATCGGCCGGTCAGGGGCTGGAGGGCGACCAGCGCGAGGGCGAGGCCCACCAGTACGGGGACGATCGTCTCGAACGCGGCGGCCGGCAGGACCAGCAGCAGCGTGGCCCCCGTCAGCCCGCCCAGCACGGCGCCGACGCTCCACTTGAGGATGCGGCGGCGCTGTCCCGCGAGTTCCCTGCGGTAGCCGATGGCCGCGCTGATCGAGCCGGGGACCAGACCCAGCGCGTTGGAGACGGTGGCGGTCACGGGCGACAGTCCGGTCGCGAGCAGCACGGGGAAGCTGATCAGCGTCCCGGACCCGACGGCGGCGTTGACCGCGCCGGCGGCCACGCCCGCGGCGAGGACGGCGAGTATCTCTCCGAGGCCTTCCATGAGGTGATCCTAGGAACCGAAGGCTTCGGCACCGACCGAAGTGTCCCCGGCGCCGGGCACCACGCCGCTCGACTCCTGGTCCGTACCAAGGTATTGACGGACGCTTATCTCACTTCTTAAATCAAGAGGCGACGCCTTCACCCCCCACCTCAGGAAGGGAGAGCCGTGGCAGCCCCACGCCTGCTCCGGAAGTGCCTGTTCGCCGTCCTGTCCGCCGCGCTCGTGGCCACCGCCGCCACCGGTTCCGCACAGGCACAGCAGCCCGCCGACGCCATCGCCGCGGCCGTGGCCTTCTCCGACACCTTCGACGGCCCCGCCGGCTCCTCCGTCGACACCTCGAAGTGGCAGATCGAGACCGGCGACAACGTCAACAACCACGAACGGCAGTACTACACGGCGGGCAACCGCAACGCGGCCCTGGACGGCCAGGGCCATCTGGTCATCACGGCCCGCCGCGAGAACCCCGCGAATTACCAGTGCTGGTACGGCACCTGCCAGTACACCTCGGCCCGGCTGAACACCTCGGGGAAGTTCACCGCGCAGTACGGGCACGTCGAGGCGCGGATGAAGATCCCGCGCGGGCAGGGCATGTGGCCGGCGTTCTGGATGCTCGGCACCCCGGTGAACTGGCCGGACTCGGGCGAGATCGACGTCATGGAGAACGTCGGCTTCGAACCCTCCACCGTGCACGGCACGATCCACGGCCCCGGCTACTCCGGCTCGGGCGGCATCGGCGCGGGCTACTCCCTCCCCGGCGGCCAGGCCTTCGCGGACGCCTTCCACACCTTCGCCGTCGACTGGGCGCCCGACTCGATCACCTGGTCCGTGGACGGCACCGTCTACCAGCGGCGCACCCCGGCCGACCTGGGCGGCCGCACCTGGGTGTTCAACAAGCCGTTCTTCCTCATCCTGAACCTCGCGGTCGGCGGCTACTGGCCCGGCGACCCCGACGGCTCCACGGCCTTCCCGCAGCAGCTGGTCGTGGACCACGTCTCGGTGACGACCGGCGACACCGCCACGGGCGGCGCGATCAGGGGACTCGCCGGCAAGTGCGTCGACGTCGCCGGCGCGAACCCGGCGAACGGCACGCCCGTACAGCTCTACGACTGCAACGGCACCGCCGCGCAGCAGTGGACCGTCGGCGCGGACGGCAGCCTCCGCGCGCTCGGCAAGTGCCTGGACGTGACGGGCGGCGGCACCGCGGACGGGACCGCCGCACAGCTCTACGACTGCAACGGCACCGCCGCCCAGCGGTGGACCGTCACCGCCGCGCACGACATCGTCAACCCGCAGGCCGACAAGTGCCTGGACGTGACCGGCAACAACTCGGCCAACGGCACCCGGCTCCAGATCTGGACCTGCACCGGCGGCGCCAACCAGAAATGGACGATCGGCTGACCGTCCGGGCTAGTGCCGGGTCCAGGTGAACTTGTCGCCGCCCACCCAGCGGACCACGTCCGGGTCGTCCAGGTCGTGGACCGTGATGCCGAACGCGGCGGCGGCCTCCAGGACGTCGGTGACGGTCTTCGCCTCACCGACCACTTCTCCGTCGATCTCCACGATGCGGAACGGCGGCGTACCGGGCTGCACCCCGAGCACCATGATCCGCGGATGGGAGATGTACGGGCTCGCGACTTCGGTCATGCAATAGAGCGTAGAACGCATTCCGGATCGGCGAACCGTACGAGTTGTCCGGGATGTACCCGGCGGGCTCGCCGTGCGCTCTCCTGCGGGCCGGGGAACCCTGGAAGGGACCCCGGCCCAGGAGGTGGCGATGGAACCCGTGGCGGCACTGGACCGGATCGCCTTCCTGCTGGAGCGGTCCCTCGCGCCCACGTACCGGGTGCGCGCCTTCCGTACGGCCGCCCGGGTGCTGGCCCAGCTGCCGGAGGCGGAGCTGCGCGAGCGGGCGGCCGCCGGGACGCTGGAGGCGCTGAAGGGCGTCGGCCCGAAGACCGCGCAGGTGGCGGTCGAGGCGCTGGCGGGGCGGGTGCCCGGATATCTGGAGAAGCTTGAGGGCGAGGCGGCGAAGCGGCCCGCCGTGGGCGGCGGCGAGGGGCTGCGGGACCTGCTGCGCGGCGACTGCCATCTGCACTCGGACTGGTCGGACGGGGGCAGCCCGATCGAGGAGATGGGCCGGACCGCGGCGGAGCTGGGGCACGAGTGGGCCGTGCTCACCGACCACTCCCCGCGCCTCACCGTGGCCCGCGGCCTCTCCCCCGCGCGGCTGCGCGAACAGCTGGACGTGGTGGCGGAGCTGAACACGACCTGGGCGCCGTTCCGGCTGCTCACCGGCATCGAGTGCGACATCCTCGACGACGGCTCGCTCGACCAGGAGGAGGAGCTTCTGGAGCGGCTCGACGTCGTGGTCGTCTCCGTGCACTCCAAGCTGCGCATGGACGCCCGCTCCATGACCCGCCGCATGGTGGCCGCCGTACGCAATCCGCACGCGGACGTGCTCGGGCACTGCACCGGGCGGCTGGTCACCGGGCGCGGGCGGCCGGAGTCGGCGTTCGACGCGGACGAGGTCTTCGCCGCGTGCGCGGAGTCGGGCACGGCCGTGGAGATCAACAGCCGGCCCGAACGGCTCGACCCGCCCCGGCGGCTGCTGCGACGGGCCGTGGCGGCCGGCACGCTCTTCTCGATCGACACCGACGCGCACGCGCCCGGCCAGCTCGACTGGCAGATCCTCGGCTGCGCCCGGGCCGAGGAGTGCGAGGTGCCCGCCGAGCGGGTGATCACCACCTGGTCCCTGGACGAACTACTGGCCTGGACCCGGGACCGCAGCACGCCGTCCCGAGTGATCGGCTCCTGAGGTGGTACCCGTGCGAGAGGGACGACGGAAGGACGGGCGTATGGAACGGGCGGCCGTGTTCGATGTCGACGGCACCCTCGTCGACACCAACCATCTGCATGTGACCACCTGGTGGGAGGCGTTCCGCCAGGCGGGCCACCACGTGCCCATGCACGCCGTCCACCGGGCGGTGGGGCTCGGCTCCGACGACCTCGTCGCGCATCTGCTCGGCGAGGACCGGGACAAGGACCAGGACGAGCAGCTCAGCGCCGCGCACAAGGCCCTCTACGGGCAGTACTTCGACCGGCTGCCCCCGCTGCGGGACGCCGGACGGCTGCTGCGCCGCCTGGACCACGAGGGCTGGACGGTGGTGCTCGCGACCTCGGCGGGCGGCGCGGAGCTGTCGGCGCTGCGGCGCGCGATCGGCGCGGACGACGCGATCAAGGCGACGGCGAGTGCCGACGACGTCTCCGAGGGCAAGCCCGCCCCGGAGCCCGTGGAGCACGCGCTGGAGCTGGCGGGCGTCCCGGCCGAGCGGGCGGTGTTCGTGGGCGACACGGTGTGGGACATGCAGGCCGGCAGCCGGGCCGGGGTGCGCTGCGTGGCCGTGCTGTGCGGCGGCATCCCGCGCGCCGATCTCGTAGAGGCCGGCGCCGAGGCCGTCTACGACGATCCCGCCGCCCTGCTCGCCTCGCTCGCGGACAGCCCGTTCGCGAGGCTCCCGTCCGGCCAGTGACGCACCTCACGCCATAACGCGACAGGCCGGGGAACACCCCAGGGTGGTTGCCCGTTGAACCACACGTGGGTACGGACGGGACAGTGTCCCCGGGCCTCACCTTTTGCCCACAGGGACGATCGTTCGGCTGAAGCCCTGTGGAGCCTTTCGCCGAGAGGCGACCGCCGTCCGTGCCCACCACTGGACCGCCCCGACCGTGATTCCCCCGTCCGGTCGGGGCTTTCTCTTGCCCCGATCCACGCGCGGGCCGCCCGCGCTTGACTTCGAGCGCACTCCAATTCGTAGCGTTCCGGGCATGAGCACTGCACAGCACAAGATCGGTTCGGGATACGACGCCCGGAGCACCGCCGACGACGTCCTCGCCGGCCTCGACCTGTCCGGGAAACTCGCCGTCGTCACCGGCGGCTACTCGGGACTCGGCCTGGAGACGACCCGTGCGCTCACCAAGGCGGGCGCCAGGGTGGTCGTCCCGGCCCGCCGCCCCGACGCCGCCCGTGAGGCGCTGGCGGGCATCGACGGCGTCGAGGTGGACACGCTCGACCTCGGCGACCTGGAGAGCGTGCGCGCCTTCGCCGAGCGCTTCCTCGCCTCGGGCCGCTCGATCGACCTGATGATCGACAACGCCGGGATCATGGCCTGCCCCGAGACCCGGGTCGGCCCCGGCTGGGAGGCCCAGTTCGCCACCAACCACCTCGGTCACTTCGCCCTGGTCAACCGACTGTGGCCGGCGATCGCCCCCGGCGCCCGCGTGGTCTCCGTGTCCTCGCGCGCCCACCACTTCTCCGGGATGCGCTGGGACGACGTCCACTGGGCACAGGGGTACGACAAGTGGGAGGCGTACGGGCAGGCGAAGACCGCGAACGTCCTGTTCGCCGTCCACCTCGACCGGCTCGGCGCCGAGCGCGGCGTCCGTGCCTTCTCCCTCCACCCGGGCGGCATCCACACCCCGCTCCAGCGCCACATCCCCAAGGAGGAGATGATCGAGCGCGGCTGGATCGACGAGGACGGCACCCTTCTCAACCCGGGCTCCTTCAAGACCCCGGAGCAGGGCGCGGCCACCCAGGTGTGGGCGGCGACCTCGCCGCAGCTGGCCGGTATGGGCGGTGTCTACCTGGAGGACTGCGACATCGCCGAGCCCGCCGTCGACGGCGATGTGAGCGGCGGCGTCAAGTCCTGGGCGACCGACCCCGAGCAGGCGGCCCGCCTGTGGGAGCTGTCGGCGGAACTGACCGGCGTGAACGCCTTCGCCGGCTAGTCGTCCTCCCCCGCGGCCGCGGGGTCGGGTTCCTCGCCGACGGTGTACATGTCCTTGACCTTCACCTCGGAGACCCCGCGGCCCTCCGGGAAGACCTGCCGCCAGTCGCCGATCACATGGAGTTCGTCGGTGCCCATGGCGCGGACGACCGTCAGGCCCTCCTCATGGGCCTTGAGCGCCTTCATCCAGAGGTTGGCGAAGGCCTGCGAGCGGATGAGGTGCATCCAGTCGGGGCGGTACAGCTCCCGGTTGTAGTTCGACTCCCCCATCGTGGAGACGAACTTGGAGTACATCGCCTTCACGTACTCCAGCGTCACGTCGTCGTCCTCGACGATCGCCCGGTCCCGGGCCTCCTTCAGCGCGACCCGGAACTTCTCCAGCAGGCCCTCGGTCGCGCCCGAGGTGAACGACTCATGGATCTCCGGCGGGTCGCACAGCCCGTACTTCGGCCCCGACAGCCGCAGCAGCAGGCGCAGCGTCGGTTCGGTGACCCAGAGCGGGCCGGGCTCGTCGCGGTTGCCGATCGGGTTGGGCAGCCGGTCCTCGTGGTCCCAGGCTGGCGGGGTGATCAGATGGACGCCGGCGCGACGGCGGTCGTGGTCGAAGCCGGTGGAGTGCTCCAGCTGGCCGATCGGCAGATGCGTCTTGAGGGCCGACAGGTACGCGCCGTTGATGTCGAGCGCGGTCACCTCGTGCGCGCCGGGCGGGAGTTCGGTGCGGGCCCACTTGGGGCGCGCCTCCCAGATCCGGTCGGCGCCGCGGGCGGTCTGCTTGCGCAGGACGTCCGGGATCCAGGGGTGCGCGACGACGTCGTACCGGCCGCCCTTGCGGGTCTCGTCCAGCAGCGCCATGGCGTCCGGGATGGCCTTCTTGACCAGCGCCGCGGTGGCGGCCTCCAGATCGCCGCCGTGCTTCTCCAGCGCGGCGGCCACCGCGGCGCCGATCGGATCGGGGCTCTGGTCCGCGGTCTGCATACGGCGTCCGGCGGGGACGACCCGTACGGGCTTGGTGGCGCGGTCACGCGAGGCGGGGGCCTGCTCGCGGCGCCCGGCGCGGGGGGCCTCGGCAGCCACCGACGCCGTCCGCTCAGCCGGCCCTGGGTCGGCGGGCGCGGCCGGGGCGGCCTCCGGCTCCGGTGGTACAGGCGCCGCCGTACCGCAGTCGGCGGGGTCCAGGTGCTGCGGGAAGCCCGCGACCTGGTGCCGGGCGGGCCCACCGCACAGGACGCAGGGCTCGGGGGTCGGCAGCGCCTCGACCTCGTCGGCCTCGCCCGTGTCGCTGGTCCCCTCCCGGGGCGCGTCGGCCTCGTCGGCACCGTCCCGCGGTTCTACGGCGTCGGCGGCGTCCGGCGCCCCCTGGGCCGTCTCCGCCGTCCGCGCCGCCAGCTTCGTGCGGGCGCCTTCCAGGAAGTACGCGTACTTCTCGCGCACCGCCCCGCTCGGGTCCCGCCCCGACTCCCAGCCGCCGACGGTGGAGGGGCTCACGCCGAGCGCCTGGGCCACCTGGGCGCGGGACAGGTTGAGCTCCTCGCGCAGGCTGCGCCGCACGTCGACCGGGGGCAGCGGCACCTCCTGGCGGGCCTCGGCCAGCAGGGCGTCGATCGCGTCGAAGTCCGTCATCGCGCCACCGCCGTCGGGCCACCGGAGCGGCGGCGCCGCACGGGCAGGGTCTCGCAGGCCCGGGTCGGTCCGGCGAGGAGGTCGAGGACGTCGATGCCGAAGTGC
>JABFXD010000969.1 GCA_013361925.1 Streptomyces sp.
GGTCACGCCGTCGCCGAGCGGTACTTCCTGACCGACAGGGTCCTGAACACCACGATGATCAGCACCGAGTAGATCAGTGAGGCCCATACCGAGTGCTGCATCGGCCAGGCCTCGGAGGACGAGACCCCCGGGTTGCCGAACAGCTCCCGGCACGCCTGGACCGTCGCGCTGAACGGGTTCCAGTCGGCGATATGGCGCAGCCACGGCGTCATATGGCTGGTGTCCACGAAGGCGTTCGAGATGAACGTGACCGGGAAGAGCCAGATCAGCCCGCTGGACGTGGCCGCCTCGGGGGTACGGACGGACATGCCGATCAGGGCGCCGATCCAGGTGAAGGCGTACCCGAGCAGGAGCAGCAGTCCGAAGGCGCCCAGCACCTTGCCGACGTTGGTGTCCGCGTCCGACCCGACTCGCCAGCCGACCAGGAGGGCGACCACCGCGAGGACTATCAGGGTGAGCGCGGTCTGCACGAGGTCGGCGAAGGTGCGCCCGGTGAGGACGGCGCCTCTTGCCATGGGCAGCGAGCGGAAGCGGTCGATGAGGCCCTTGTGCATGTCGTCGGCGATGCCCGCGCCGGAGCTGGCGGTGGCGAACGTGACGGTCTGCGCGAAGATGCCGGCCATCAGGAAGTTCTTGTAGTCGACGGCGCTGGTGCTGCCGCCGATCTGCATGGAACCGCCGAAGACGTAGGTGAAGAGCACCACGAACATGATGGGCTGGATCAGCCCGTAGATGATCATCTCCGGGATCCGGGACATCCGGATCAGATTGCGCTTGGCGACGACCAGGGAGTCCCGGACGGACTGGCTGACCGGGTTGCCGGCCGGTGCGATGCGTGCGGCGTCGGTGACAGCACTCATTTGTTGACGGCCTCCTTGCCGCCGGCCTTGCCGCTCGCCTCGTCCTTCGCCTCGTCCTTCTCCTCGGCCACATGGCCGGTCAGGGAGAGGAAGACGTCGTCGAGGGTGGGGCGGCGCAGGCCGATGTCGTCGATCTCGATGCCGCGGGTGTCGAGCTCGCGGATGACCTCGGCGAGGAGCTTGGCGCCGCCGGTGACGGGGACGGTGAGTTTGCGGGTGTGCTCCTCGACCGTGGTGTCGCCCTTGCCGAAGCCGCGCAGGACCTCGGAGGCGGTCCGTATGTCCTCGCGCTCATGGACCACCACCTCGACGCGTTCGCCGCCGGTGCGGGCCTTGAGCTGGTCGGAGGTGCCCTGGGCGATGAGACGGCCGTGGTCGACGACGGCGATGTCATGGGCGAGGTGGTCGGCCTCCTCGAGGTACTGCGTGGTCAGCAGCAGGGTGGTGCCGCCGGAGACGAGCCGCTTGATGACCTCCCACAGCAGCTGCCGGTTGCGCGGGTCCAGGCCGGTCGTCGGTTCGTCCATGAACATCACGGGCGGGGAGACGACCAGGGCGGCCGCGAGGTCGAGTCGGCGGCGCATACCGCCGGAGTAGGTCTTGGTGGGGCGGTCGGCGGCGTCCGCGAGGTCGAACTGCTCCAGCAGCTCGACCGCCCGGGCCTTCGCCGCCTTCGCCCTCATCTGGTAGAGCTGGCCGACCATCTGGAGGTTCTCGCGGCCGGTCAGATACTCGTCGACCGCCGCGAACTGGCCGGAGAGCCCGATGGAACGGCGTACCGCGTCGGGGTGCTTGAGGACGTCGATGCCCGCGACGACCGCCGAGCCGCTGTCGGGGCGCAGCAGGGTCGTGAGGCAGCGGACGGTCGTCGTCTTGCCCGCGCCGTTCGGCCCGAGCAGGCCCAGGACGGTGCCTTCCGGCACGTCGAGGTCGACGCCGTCCAGAGCCTTTACGTCACCGAAGGTCTTGACCAGGCCTTCGGCATAGATGGCGCCTGGCATATGAGTCTCCACGTCGTCGGGGATTCTTCGAAAAGCCTAGGTTTGCGCTGGTTCTGCCGCCTGTCCTTTTCTCGCAACACACCATAACGCGATGTATCGCGAGTCTCAATGGACTTTCACGAAAGGGTGAATCCAAGCCGCTGACCTCGGACGACGGACCGGGCGGACCTCAGTCGATGACCGTGTAGCCCGCGTTCCGCAGGGCCTGGCCGACCTCGGCGCAGTGCTCGGGGCCCTTCGTCTCCAGGTGCAGTTCGACCTCCGCCTCCGTGAGCCCGAGCCGTGGATCGGTCCGCACATGGCTCACGTCGAGGACGTTAGCGTCCACCACTGACAACACCCCGAGAAGCGTGGCGAGAGCGCCGGGACGGTCCGTCAGCCGCAGTCGTACGGCCAGGTAGCGGCCCTGCGCGGCCATGCCGTGCCGCAGCACGCGTTGCAACAGCACCGGGTCGACGTTGCCGCCGGACAGCACCGCGACGACCGGTCCCTCGAAAGCACGGGGGTCGCTCAGCAGCGCCGCGACGGGGCTCGCGCCGGCCGGCTCGACGACCAGCTTGGCCCGCTCCAGGCTCAGCAGCAGCGCCGCGGACAGCTCGTCCTCGCTGACCGTACGCACCTCGTCGACCAGTTCGCCGACGATCTCGAACGGCACATCGCCGGGCCGCCCGACCTTCATGCCGTCGGCCATCGTCGCCGGGTTCTCGATCGACACCGGCCGCCCGGCCGCCAGCGAGGGCGGATACGCCGCCGCGCCCGCCGCCTGGACGCCCACGATCCGCACGTCGGGCCGCAGCGACTTCACCGCGACCGCGACGCCGGCCGCGAGACCGCCGCCGCCGATGCCGAGGACGATCGTGCGCACCTCAGGGCACTGCTCCAGGATCTCCAGACCGACCGTGCCCTGGCCCGCGATGACGTCGGGGTGGTCGAAGGGGTGGATGAACACCGCGCCCGTCCGCTCCGCGTACTCCTGCGCGGCGGCCAGCGTCTCGTCGACCACCTGCCCGTGCAGCCTCACCTCGGCGCCGTAGTCCCGGGTCGCGCTGATCTTCGGCAGCGGGGCACCCTTCGGCATGAACACCGTCGACCGCACGCCCAGCAGCGCCGACGCCAGCGCGACGCCCTGCGCGTGGTTGCCCGCGCTCGCGGCGACGACCCCGGCGGCCCGCTCCTCGGGCAGCAGCCCGGCGATCCGGACGTAGGCGCCGCGCAGCTTGAACGACCCGGTGCGCTGCAGGTTCTCGCACTTGAAGTGCACCGGCGCGCCGACCAGCTGGGAGAGGTGCCGGCTGCCCTCCATCGCGGTCACCCGGGCCACTCCCGTGAGCATCTTCTGGGCGCCCTTCACATCGTCGAGGGTGACGGACCGCAGGGAGTGCAAGGAGTCAGCCGTGCCGTAGCTCATGACACAAGCATCGCAGTTCACAGGCGCGAGCGACCGCTGTGACCAACCTCCGAGACCGGTTTGCGCAGCGCCGGTACGGCCCGCCTTCCAGCCGCGTACCCTGTCCCCCAACCCAGCACCCCTTATCTGAAGTGAGCCCCCGGCCATGCCCACAACACCTGAAATGTCGATGGACATGACGACCGTCGGTGACACCGGTCTCCTCGACACGCTGCAGCACGAGGTGGCGGTCTTCGCCCGCCGTGCCGAACAGACCCGGCTCGGCGGGGTCGGGCAGGTGCGCAACTCCATGGACCGCGCCGCATACCTGCTGCTCAACCGCCTCGACAAGGAAGGCCCGATGGGCGTCAAGGCGCTCGCCGCGAGCATGGGCATCGACTCGTCGACGGTGACCCGGCAGGTGGCGCCGCTCGTGGACACCGGGCTCGTCAAGCGCACCTCGCACCCGGAGGACGGGCGGGCCGTGGTGCTCCAGCTGTCCCCGCGCGGGTTGTCGCGGCTGGAGGAAGTGCGCTCCTCGCGGCGTCAGTTGATGGCCGAGCTGACACACGACTGGGCGCCGGAGGAGCGCGAGGCGTTCTGCACGCTCCTCACGCGCTTCAACACCGCGCTCTCCTCCCGGATGGCG
>JABFXD010000203.1 GCA_013361925.1 Streptomyces sp.
GGGCGATCAAGAGGGCGATCGCGCCACCACCCCGGCGGCCCGTCAGCGCCGCTTGCGCAGCACCCGCCCCACCACGATCGCCGACGCGAGCACCACGGCCGCGGCGGGCGCGGCCCAGCGCAGTGCCGGGTTCGGGGCGATGGTCTGCGGTGCGGGGACGGGCGCGTACCGGCCGCGCGGCGGCGCGTGGTCCACCTCTTCCGCGCTCCGCCCGATCATCGTCCGCCGGGCGTGCGCGGCTTCGGCGGGCAGGTCGCGGGGGGCGGTGAAGTCCTGGTCGGGGGTGGGGGCTTGGGAGGGGGCGGGGGGCTCGGGAGTCCTAGGGGTCTCGGGGACCTCGGGGGTCTCAGGGGCCTCGGGCTCGTCCGCTTCTTCCGGCGCCTCGGGGGCTTCGGCGGGCTCGGGTGCTTCCGGTACTTGGGGCACCTCGGTGCCCTCCGTGGCCTCGGGAGCCGGTCCCCGTGCCGCGTTCCCCAGGTTCTCCCCGAAACGGTTCAGCAAGCGCCCCACGGCCGAGGTCACCGCGTCCCCCGGCAGCTCCGTGATCCGCCCGTCCGCCGAGGCGGTCCCCGTGAAGGTGAGGGTGGTTCCGCCCTCGGCCTCCGTCGGCCGCACAACCAGCGTGAGCGTCACCGTGCCGCTGCCGCGCGCCTCCACGGCGTCGCCCTCGATGCCGTACGTCCCGTCGTCCCGTACGGAGATCCGGGCGGACCCCCGATAGGTGATGGTGTGACCCCCGACGCGTACCTTCAGCCGCCCGGTGACGGGCTCGGCGCCGGCGTCCTGTTGGAGCCCGGGAACGGCCCGGGCGACCCGTAGGGGATCGGCCAGTGCCTCCCTGAGCCGCTCGGCCGGAACCGGAACGAACACCTCATGCTCCATGGTCCGCGAGCCTACCCAGAGGACCGCCGAGTGCACCCCCGTTGGTCGAAAGTGACCGCGCGTCGAACGGACGCCCACTCCTCGGCGGGCGAGTCAGTAGCGCGGATGCACCAACGTCGACACCGCCGGCCCGGCCCCCCGCGTGCGCATCCGCTCCGCCGCCCTTGCGTCGGCCTCCAGCTCCTGCTGGGTCAGGGTCTTCAGGGGCGGCTCATGGGGGTCGAGGCGCAGGGGTGGGCGGTGGTGCGCGGCGGCGAGGACGAAGCCCCAGTCGCGGGGGGCGCGGCTGGCGGCCGTGGTGCGGTCGGGGCCGGCCGCGAAGCCCTCGTCACGGCCGCCGACCCGGTAGGGGGCGGTGTGGAGGCCCGCCGCGCGGATGGTCGCCTCGACCGTCCAGAAGACGCGGGGGCGGGAGGAGACCGGACCGGCGTGCACCACGAGGCGTCCGTCGGGGGCGAGGGCGCGGTGGGCGAGGCCGTAGAACTCCTGGGAGTAGAGCTTGGTGCTGGCGGTGATGCCCGGGTCGGGCAGATCGGCGATCACCACGTCGTACGCCGCCGGGCGCACCCCGCGCAGCCAGCCGAAGGCGTCGCCGGTGGTGACATGGACGCGCGGGTCGGCGTACGCGTGGCCGTTGAGGGCGGCGAGGGCGGGGTCCGTGCGGGCCAGCCGGACCACTCCGGCGTCGAGTTCGACGACGTCGACCCGGCGTACGTCGGGGTGGCGCAGCACCTCGCGGGCCGCGAGTCCGTCGCCGCCGCCGAGGATGAGCACGCGGGTGTGCGGGCCGTTCATCGCGGGGTGGACGAGCGCCTCGTGGTAGTGGCGTTCGTCGCGGCCGCTGACGCGGAGGCGGCCGTCGAGGAAGAGGTCGAGGGGGCGGCCGTCGGTGCCGCCGGTGAGGACGACCTCCTGGACGTCGGTCTGGAGGGCCACGCGGACGTCGTCGCCGTAGACGGCGTGGCGCGCGGCGCGTTCGAAGTCGTCGACGAGGACGGCGGCCGCGGCGAGGATGCCGAGCACGGCGAGGTTGGCGATCACCAGCAGCCAGCGGGCCCGGCGGGTGAGGTCGCGGCGGAACAGGCCGAGGACGAGGGCGCCGCCGACGATCGCGTTGACGGTGCCGGTGATCAGGGCGCCGGTCAGCTGGCCGAGCAGGGGGAGGAGCAGGAACGGGAAGGCGAGGCCGCCGACGAGGCCGCCGACGTAGTCCGCCGCGAAGAGGTCGGCGACCGCGCCGCCCGCGTCCTGGCGGCGGATGCGCTGGATCAGCTCCATCAGCAGGGGGACCTCGGCGCCGATGAGGAGGCCGATCGCGAGGGAGAACGCGACGAGGAGGCAGCGCGGTCCGTGGGCCCACAGGCCGCCCCAGTCGCCGGTCCAGGCGAAGACGGCGTACAGCGCCATCGCGCTGCACCCGCCGACGAGGGCGAGCGCGGCCTCGATCGCGCCGAAGCCGGCCGCGGCGTGCCGGCGCAGCCGCTTGGCGAGGAGCGAGCCGACGCCCATCGCGAAGACCATCACGGACAGCACGACGGAGGCCTGGGTGACGGAGTCGCCGATCAAGTACGAGGCGAGGGCGACCAGTTCGAGTTCGTACACCAGTCCGCACGCGGCGCAGACGAAGACACCCGCCAGGACGAGGAACCGCCCGACCGCGGGCCGCACGGGAAGCCGCACGGGCCCCGCCCAGGGCGGCGGGGCGCCGGGCGGGGCGGGCGCGTGCGGTTCGATCACGTTGCGACGGTACGTCACTGAAACGGCACGCTTCGTCACCCACACGTGTGGAACTCACGCGCAGCGGGCCGACGGGGGTTTGCGCGGCCGACGGGGCGACTCAACCGCTAGAGCGCGGCGGGGACCTTGACGCCGACCCGGGTCCGGGTGGCGACCAACTGGCCGTCCTGCGGGTACGCGTGCCAGGTGCGCCAGAGGACCTGCCCCTCGTGGTGCTGGGCGAGGAGGGCCGTGAACGCGTGCGGGCTGCCGGGGAAGACGCCCGCGAGGCCGTGCGGATGGTCGGAGACCAGGGCCAGCAACTCCTGGGCGCGGCCCGCGAACTGGCCCGGGGAGAGGAGCTCCACGCGGGCCGCGAACTCGTACTCCCAGTCGCCGACCCGCTTGGCGACGCCGAGCGGCAGGGGTGTGCTGCTGCCCGAGATGCATGCCACCGTCTCCGAACAGATGCCCCGCTCCTCCTCCAGGAGCACTTGGTGGGACGCGCCGAGGAGTCTCAACTGGAGCTTTGTCCCGGTCAGTTCCAGGTCGAGCGTGGCCAGCGCCGGAAGCGGCTCGCGTCCCAGGGCCCAGGCGAGGTCGGCCGCGCGCGTGTCGGTGTAGGAGGTGTTCAGGGTCGTGAGCATGGATCGGCTCCGCAAGCACGCAAAGAAAGGGCGGTGTGGGGGGGCGCCGGCGCACCCGGGTCGACACCGGCGGGGATTCGGCCCGGTCGGCCCGGTCGGGATGGCACAGCTGAAGTGTCCGGAGGACGGCCGAGGGCCCGCGTTGGTGATTTAGAGGGAATCATGAACTGTGGCGCCGCCACAGCGTTTTTACCCAACTTCGTGGCGTTTCCATCCCTCAGAGGGCCCCACAGTTCAACTGTTCAACTACGGCGCACGCGGGGCCCGCCAGGGCGTACGCCGGAGCATCCGCGCCCCGGGCGCGAAAAGCCGGGCCCCAGTACCTCCGGGCCCGGCTCGTGCGGACGCGACAGGAGCTCAGCTGCCCCGTGTCAGCTGCCTCCCCCGCATCCGCCCCCTCCACAGGATCAGGGCCCAGTACAGGGCCACCAGGAAGAAGACGAGAGCCGTGGTCACGGCGTCACCCTCCTTCCGTCCCCCCGAGGTACCGGCCGCTCAGTTGCCGCCGCCGCAACCGCCGCCGCCCCCGCAGGACGACCCGCCGCCACACGACGAGCCACCCCCGCAGGACGAGGAGGAGGAACCACAGGAGGAGGACGAGGACGAACCGCACGACGAACCGCCGCTGCTCGACCCCCCGTCGGCCCACCAG
>JABFXD010001079.1 GCA_013361925.1 Streptomyces sp.
GTCTGTGCGCCGCCAGGGACTCGAACCCCGGACCCGCTGATTAAGAGTCAGCTGCTCTAACCAACTGAGCTAGCGGCGCCTGCTGACCCGGAGAACTCTACCGGATGGTGGAGGGTGGTTTTGACCATGCCCGGTGCTCCCACCTGGGGCGGAGCCGCGGACGTACATCATTCGGACCGTCAACATGCGCGTCCGGAAGACAGTTGAGAAACTGACGAATGTGCACAGTCGCGGACATTTCCATCTGGAGTGTGAGGGGAATCGCATGGAGGCTCCGGGATCCAACGAACCAGTTTTCGAGGAGTTCGATCCCGCGAGCGACTGCGACTGCCCCGGATGCGTTCACTGGAGGCGCGTACTGCCCCCTTCCCGTACCGGCCGCCACCCCGCGGCCCACCGAGCCGTCGTCCTCGCCGCGACGGCCGGCGCGGCCCTCGGCGTGACCCAGGCCGCCCCCGCCTTCGCCACCCCCCACGCCCCCGACCGCCCCCACCTCCCCGCGGCCGACGAGCCCGACACCCCCCAGGGCGACAAGGCCCCGCTGCACGGCCCGGGCGGCAAACCGGCCGGGATCAAGGCCCCGGCCACCACCCGGGCCGCGATCATCAAGCGGGCCAAGACCTGGGTCGCCGCGCAGGTGCCGTACAGCATGAACGAGTACTGGACCGACGGTTACCGCCAGGACTGCTCCGGCTTCGTCTCCATGGCCTGGAGCCTGCCGGGCAACGAGTGGACCGGCAGCCTCGACCAGTACGGCGTACAGATCGCCAAGGACGATCTCCAGCCCGGCGACATCCTGCTCTTCCACAATCCGGCCGACCCCGAGAAGGGCTCGCACGTCGTCATCTTCGGCGGCTGGACCGACTACACGCACACCTACTACATCGCCTACGAGGAGACCCCGCCGCGCGCCCGCAAGCAGGCCACCCCGTACGCGTACTGGAGCAACTCCGCCCGCTACACCGCCTACCGCTACAAGGGGCTCGTGGCCGGTAGCGCGGGCAGCGACAAGCCGGCCGAACCGCTCGCCACCCCGTTCCCCGGCGCCGCCTACTTCGGTCCCGGCGCCAACAACAAGTACGTCACCCAGCTCGGCCGCCTGCTCGTCGAGCGGGGTGCCGGGCGCTTCTACTCCTCGGGTCCGGGGCCGCGCTGGACGGACACCGACCGGCGCGCCACCCAGGCCTTCCAGCAGGCACAGGGCTGGACGGGCCGGGACGCCGACGGGCTGCCGGGGCCGCAGACCTGGACGCTGCTGGTGACGGGCAAGGGCAACGACATCCGGACCGGCGCGGCCGGACCGCCGGCGCCCCCCTCCTCGTCCCACGGCGTTCCCGGTTATCCCGGGCGGGCGATGTTCCGGCCCGGCGCCCACAACAAGTACGTCACCCAGCTCGGCAAGCAGCTGGTGAAGAAGGGATTCGGCAAGGCGTACACGACCGGTCCGGGACCCCGCTGGGGCGAGGCGGACCGCAGGGCCGTGGAGGCCTTCCAGCGCGCCCAGGGCTGGCGGGGCGGCGCGGCGGACGGCTATCCGGGGCCGGAGACCTGGCGGCGGCTCTTCAAGTGACCAAGTGACCGTTCCCGCAACACCCCATCCACTGTCATGACGTTTCTGGCGCGGAGGCTGGAGGCACGCATGAGCACCATCACCCCATCCACGGAAGAGCCCGAGGGACCCACCGAGACCACGACGGTCTCCCGGCCCACCCGGCTGATCCAGAACGAGGCGACCACCGAGATCCCCGTTCATCTGCTGTTCCGAGACGACCCCGAGACCGGGGCCGTTCCGCTCAGCCCCGCGGTCGTCGGACGCCGCCAGGGCACCGGCGAGCAGCCCCGCTTCCGGCGCCCGGGCCGGCCCGCGCCGCGCTCCGCCCCGCAGGTCGACCCCGAGCTGGCCGAACGGCCCGCACGGGTGCTGCCGGGCTCGGCGGGCGTCCTCGCCGGCGCCTGCGGGGTGGCGGGCTGTGTGGCGACCTCCTGGTGGGCGGGCGCGCTGCCGACGCTCGCGGTGGAGGCGCTCAGACTGCCGGAGTACGCGGGCGCGGGACTCGGCCCGGTGCAGTGGGCGGCCTACGCGGGAGCGGGTGCGCTCGGCCTGTTCGGGTTCGGCGGGCTGGCCCGCGGGCGGACCGGGCGGGCCTGGGTGCTCGGGCTGTTCGGCCGCTACCGGGGCACGGTCCGGCGCACCGGCCTGATGTGGGTCAACCCGCTGCTGCTGCGCCGCCGGGTCGACGTACGGCTGCGGCACTGGCGCGGTGAGCCGATGCCGGCCGCGGACGGCAACGGGGTCGCGCTGCGGGTGGTCGTCCTCGTGGTGTGGCGGGTGCGGGACACCGCGCGGGCCACGCTGGGCGTCGAGGACCACGAGGGCTATCTGCGCGAGTGCGTGGAGGCGGCCCTGGTGCGGGTGCCGGTGGAGCCACCGGGCTCGGCCCGGACGTCGGTGGACTCGGCGACCGACGCGCTGACCCGGCTGGTCGCGGCGGACGCGACGCCGGTCGGCCTGGAGGTGTTCTCCGTGCAGCCGGTACGGGTGGAGTACGCCCCGGAGGTCGCCGCCGCGATGCACCGCCGCCGGATCGCCGCGCTGGACGCCCAGCACCGGGCGACCGTGCTGACCTCGGTCGTGGACTCGGTGGAGGACACGGTGACCCGGCTGACCATGCGCGGCCTGGTGGAGCTGGACGACTACGAACGCAAGGCGCTGGTGAAGGACCTGACGGTGGCGTTCTGCGCGGGGCGCGGGGAGACGGGTCAGTGATTGGTCTGGACATGCTCAAGTAGCGGCAATAATCTGGGACTTGGTCTAGACCTGCACGGCTCACTGAACCTCCTCACTGAACTTCCCCCACGTTCTCCAGGGAGCGGCAGCATGCGCAAAAAGACCAAGTGGTACGCCGCCGTGCTCGGCCTGAGCACGGCCGGAGCCCTCGTGCTCTCCTCCGGCGGCGCCAGCGGCCACGGCTACACCGACCTGCCCATCAGCCGGCAGAAGCTCTGTCAGAACGGCACCGTGACGAACTGCGGCGACATCCAGTGGGAGCCGCAGAGCGTCGAGGGCCCCAAGGGCTTCCCCGGCTCCGGGCCGGCCGACGGCACGATATGCAACGGCGGCGTCAGCCGCTTCAGCCAGCTCAGCTCGCCCACCAAGCCGTCCGGCGGCGCCTGGCCCACCACGAAGGTGACGGGCGGTCAGAGCTACACGTTCCGCTGGCAGTTCACCGCCATGCACGCCACCACCGACTTCAAGTACTACGTCACCAAGGCGGGCTGGAACCAGAACCACAACCTGGCCCGCTCCGACCTCAACCTCACCCCGTTCCTGACCGTCCCCTACAACGGTCAGCGTCCGCCGTCCACCCTCTCCCACAGCGGCACCCTGCCGTCCGGGCTGAGCGGCCACCACGTGATCCTCGCGGTGTGGACGGTCGCCGACACGGGCAACGCGTTCTACGCCTGCTCGGACGTCACGTTCTGATCCACCGCGTCGATCTTCGCTCGGGTAGGGTCCGCTGTCCGTGGACTCCTTCTTCAACATAGTGATGCCCTTGCTGATCGCCTTCCTGATCTGGGGCGGGTACGCGCTCGTACGCCGGACCAGGGAGCGGCGGGCCGCCTGGGAGAGCGGGCTGACCGCCACGGCGAGGGTGGTGCGCGCCTGGGCCACGACCCAGATGGTCAACAACGTGGCCCGGCGCGTGCAGTGGCACGAGTACGACTACACCACGGGCGACGGCGTCGCGGTCCGCTTCAAGGAGAGCGGCGGCCCCCGGGACCGGGAGGCCGGCGAGGAGGTCCTCGTCCACTACGCCCCCGCCGACCCCGAGAAGGCCACGGCGTCCGAACCCCAGCCGGGCAAGGACATGGCCGGCACGGTCTTCGGA
>JABFXD010000729.1 GCA_013361925.1 Streptomyces sp.
TGAGGTCGGCGTCGGCGAAGACGATGTTGGGGCTCTTGCCGCCGAGTTCGAGGGTGACCGGCTTGACCTGGTCGGCGCAGAGGGCCATGACGCGCTTGCCGGTCCGGGTGGAGCCGGTGAAGACGACCTTGGCGATGCCGGGCTGCTGGACGAGGGACTCACCCGCGATGTGCCCGAGTCCCGGCACCACCTGGAAGAGGTTCTCCGGGAGCCCTGCCTCCAGGGCGAGTTCGGCGAGACGAAGGGCGGTCAACGGCGTCGTCTCGGCGGGCTTGAGGACGACGGCGTTGCCTGCCGCGAGGGCCGGCGCGGTGGCCCAGGCCGCGATCGGCATGGGGAAGTTCCAGGGCGCGATGACGCCGACGACGCCCAGGGGTTCGAGGAGGGTGACGTCGAGGCCGCCGGGCACGGGGATCTGGCGGCCCGCGAGCCGCTCCACGCCACCGGCGGCGTAGTCGAGCAGGTCCCGCACATTGCCCGCTTCCCAGCGGGCGTTGCCGATGGTGTGGCCGGCTTCCCGGACCTCCAACCGGGCGAGTTCCTCGACGTGTTCGTCGACGACGACGGCGAAACGGCGCAGCAGTCTGGCCCGGTCGGCGGGCGCGACGGCCGCCCACGCGCGCTGCGCCAGGCCGGCGCGGTGCACGGCGGCGTTCACGTCCTGCTCGACGGCGCCCGGGACGGTCGCGATCACCTCTTCCGTCGCGGGGTTGAGGATGTCCAGTTCGTACGGTTGTGACAAGAGATGCCTCACAGACGTTCGAAGGAGCGGCGCAGCTCCCAGTCGGTCACCGCGGCGTCGAAGGCGTCCAGCTCGACGCGCGCCATGTTGCGGTAGTGGGCCACGACCTCGTCGCCGAAGGCGGCCTTGGCGATGGGGCTGTTCTCCCACAGCTCGGCGGCCTCGCGGAGGGTGGTGGGGACGTGGGCGTACTCGGCGGTGTAGGCGTTGCCCGCACAGGCGTCGGGCAGCTCCAGTTTCTGCTCGATGCCGTGGAGCCCGGCGGCGACCAGGCCCGCGACCGCCAGGTACGGGTTGACGTCACCGCCCGGGAGCCGGTTCTCGAAGCGCATCGAGCGGCCGTGGCCGACGACCCGCAGCGCGCAGGTGCGGTTGTCGTGGCCCCAGGCGACGGCGGTCGGGGCGAAGGAGCCGGGCTGGAAGCGCTTGTACGAGTTGATGTTGGGCGCGTAGAGCAGGGAGAAGTCCCTGAGGGCGGCCAGCTGCCCGGCGAGGAAGTGCCGCATGACCTCCGACATGCCGCCGTTCTCGGCCATGGCGTTGTTGCCGGCGGCGTCCGCGAGGGAGAGGTGGATGTGGCAGGAGTTGCCCTCGCGCTCGTTGTACTTGGCCATGAAGGTGATCGAGACGCCCTCCTGGGCGGCGATCTCCTTGGTGCCGGTCTTGTAGATGGCGTGCTGGTCGCAGGTGACCACCGCGTCGTCGTAGCGGAAGGCGATCTCGTGCTGCCCCGGGTTGCACTCGCCCTTGGCGGACTCGACGGTCAGCCCCGCGCCCGCCATCTCGTTGCGGATCCGGCGGAGCAGCGGTTCGATCCGGCCGGTCCCCAGCACCGAGTAGTCGATGTTGTACTGGTTCGCCGGTGTGAGCCCCCGGTAGTTGCTGTCCCAGGCCTGTTCGTAGGTGTCCTTGAAGACGATGAACTCCAGCTCGGTGCCGACCTGGGCGGTGTACCCGTGCTCGGCGAGCCGCTCCAGCTGGCGGCGGAGGATCTGCCGGGGCGCGGCGACGACCGGGGAGCCGTCCTCCCAGGCGAGGTCGGCGATGAGCATGGCGGTGCCGGCGTTCCAGGGCACGCGGCGGAGGGTGCTCAGATCGGGGTGCATGGCGAAGTCGCCGTACCCCCGGTCCCAGGACGACATGGCGTAGCCGTCGACCGTGTTCATCTCGGTGTCCACGGCCAGGAGGTAGTTGCAGCCCTCGGTGCCGTGGTGGAGTACCTCGTCGAGGAAGAAGCGGGCGGCGAACCGCTTGCCCTGGAGTCTTCCCTGCATGTCGGGGAAGGCCAGGACGACGGTGTCGATCTCACCGCTCGCGACGAGGGCGTGCAGCTCCTCGACGCTCAGCGGGGCTGTGCGGTCTGCCACGGGAACGCTCCTTCGGCTTCTTCGCGCTTTTTCGGCCGGGCCGGAAGCCATAAGGTATTGCGGAGAACCATTGCTTGGGAAGGGGGTACGGCGGGATGTCGCTGGATCCGGAGGGCGGTCTGGAGGGCCGGCTGGAGGACCGTCTGACGCCGGTGCTGCGGCCGGTGCGGGCGGGCAACGGGTTCGAGGAGGCGCTGGAGCAGATCCTCCAGGTCGTACGGCTCGGTCTGGTGCCGGGGGGCGAGCGGCTGCCGGCCGAGCGGGAGCTGGCGGAGCGGCTCGGGATCAGCCGGGTGACGCTGCGCGAGGTGCTGAAGGTGCTTCAGGACCAGGGGCTGGTCGAGTCGCGGCGCGGGCGGTACGGCGGCACGTTCGTGCTGCCGCGCGCGGACGCGGGCGACCTCGGCGAGCGTGAGCTGCGGCGGCGGATCGCCGAGGTCGACATCGAGGACGTGCTCCGCTTCCGGGAGGTGCTGGAGGTCGGGGCGGCGGGCCTGTGCGCGGCACACGGTCTGACGGACGAGCAGGCGGACCGCCTGCGCGAGGCCCTCGCTCGCACCCAGGACGCGCCGCTGCCGGACTACCGGCGCCTGGACACCCTGCTGCACCTCACGCTGGCCGAGCTGTGCGGTTCGCCGACGCTGACGGCGCAGTACGCGGCGGTACGGGCCACGGTGAACGACCTGCTGGACTGCATCCCGCTCCTGGTGCGGAACCTGGAGCACTCGCAGCGCCAGCACAGCGCGCTCGTGGAGGCGGTCCTCGACGGGGACGCGGACGGGGCGCGGGAGATGATGCGGGAGCACTGCGCGGGGACGGCGGCGCTGCTGAGGGGGTTCCTGGCGTAGGACTGCGACCGGTGTGGTCTTGCCGTACGCGGCTCGGCTCGGCAAAGGTATGACGGCAATCCATTACGGGGAGCCGGCGGACTGGAGGACGACATATGGCGGGCAGGCCGCTGATCGGCATCAGTACGTATCTGGAGGCCGGGGCGCGCTGGGGCGTGTGGGAGCTGGAGGCGGCGCTGCTGCCCGCCGGGTACCCGCGCCTGGTACAGCGGGCGGGCGGGCTGGTGGCGATGCTGCCGCCGGACGCGCCGGAGTACGCCGCCGCGACCGTGGCCCGCCTGGACGGCCTGGTGATAGCGGGCGGTCCGGACGTGGAGCCGGTCCACTACGGCGCCGAGCGCGAGCCCCGCACCGGCCCGCCCGCGCGGGAACGGGACGCGTGGGAGCTGGCGTTGATCGACGCGGCCCTGGCGGCGGGGATACCGCTCCTGGGAATCTGCCGTGGCATGCAGCTGCTGAACGTCGCCGTCGGCGGCACCCTCGTCCAGCACATCGACGGCCACGCGGAGGTGATCGGCGTGTTCGGACGGCACGGGGTGAAGCCGGTGCCGGGGACGCTGTACGCCGATGTGGTGCCGGAGGAGACGTCGGTACCGACGTATCACCACCAGGCCGTGGACCGCCTCGGCGCCGGTCTGGTGGCGTCGGCGCACGCGGCGGACGGCACGGTGGAGGCGGTGGAACTGCCGTCCGCCGCCGGGTGGGTGCTGGGGGTGCAGTGGCATCCGGAGATGGGTGAGGATCTGCGGGTGGTGCGGGCGCTGGTCACAGCCGCTTCCTGAGCCACTCCAACGCCGCCTCGCCCTGGGCGCGTTGGAAGGCGCGGACGGTGGGGAGGCCGGGCGGCGGGGGTTGCAGACCGCGGTGGACGAAGTAGCCGGTGAGACCCGCGAGGGCGACGGTGACGGCGTCCGGGT
>JABFXD010000923.1 GCA_013361925.1 Streptomyces sp.
GCTGATGCTGAACCTGCCGACGGAGACCTGGCTGCGGTTCGCGATCTGGATGGTCCTCGGCTTCGTCGTGTACTTCCTGTACGGCCGCTCGCACAGCCGGCTGGCGCAGGGGGAGAAGGCGGGGTCGGGTTCGGCGGCGAAGCCGCCGAACGGAGGCGTGGAGTAACCGCGTGTCCCGGCCCTGTGCGATGTGCTTCGGTGCGTTGCGCGGGGCCGCGCCCTGTTCACAACCCGCCCCAGGCTGACCGGAATTGACTCTTGCCGTGGAGAAGCTGGCTCGTAAGGTACCTTTACCGCCCTTGTGTCCGACCGGAAGCGGCCACGATGATGGGGGAGTGGTGACGACGAGCCACCTCGCGACTGCTCAGTGCGAATTCCACTCGGTGACGATCCGACCGGCGCGATGCACGGACCGGCGAAGGAGACCGCAATGACGAACGGCGGAGAGGCGTCCGGCGCACTTCTGGACGAGTTAGGAGCGGTGACCCCGCCGCTGGCCACGGAGGTCCCCGACTGGGGGGACGTCGCCCTGGACGACTCCGGTGAGATCGACCGGCACCTGCTGAACAGGCTGCTGCCGTCCGGCGGGCAGTCGGACTCCGGTTTCAACTCCAGTATCTGAACCGTCACGGACACCAAGGGCCGATGACCGCAGGGACAAGAGCATTCCGCCAGTTCGTCCTGAAGATGCACAGCAGATGCGACCTGGCCTGCGATCACTGCTACGTCTACCGACACGCCGACCAGAGCTGGCGGCGCCGGCCGCAGGTCGTCCCGGACGAGGTGGCGGCGGCGATGGTGGCACGCATCGCCGAACACGCCAGGGCCCACCCCGAACTCCCGCGCGTGCACGTCATCCTGCACGGCGGCGAACCCCTGCTCGCCGGAGCCGACCGACTGGCCCGCACGGCACAGGACCTGCGCGCCGCGCTGGACGGTGTGTGCGACCTGGACCTGCGCATGCAGACCAACGGCCTGCTGCTGGACGAGCCGACGTGCCGCATGCTGGTGCGCGAGCGGATCAGCACCGGCATCTCCCTCGACGGCGACCGCGCGTCCAACGACCGCCACCGCAAGCGTGCGAACGGCACCGGGTCGTACGACGACGTCGTCAGGGCCGTACGCCTCCTCGGCTCGCCCGAGCACCGCAGCGCCTTCGCCGGGCTGCTGTGCACCATCGACGTACAGAACGACCCGGTCGCCGTGTACGAGGCCCTCGCCGCGCTCGGGCCGCCGCGGGTGGACTTCCTGCTTCCGCACGCCACCTGGGACCGGCCACCGCCGACGGACCCTGCCCACCCAGCCGCCCACGCCTGCTGGCTGATCGCCGTCCATGACCGCTGGACCGCCGACGGCAGGCCCTTCCCGGTCCGTCTCTTCGACTCGATCGAGGCCGGCCGGGACGGCCGGGAGTCCTTCACCGAGGCGCTCGGGCTCGGCAGCCCGGACCTGGTCGTCGTCGAGACCGACGGCGAGATCGAACAGGCCGACTGGCTCAAGACGGCGGGACCCGGAGCGCCCGCCACCGGGTTCCACGTGCTGCGGCACTCCTTCGACCAGGCCGCCGCGCACCCCGGCTTCCTGGCCCAGGGCGGGGGAGCGGAGACGCTGAGCCGCCAGTGCCGGGAGTGCTCCGTGGTCCGGATCTGCGGAGGCGGGCTGTACGGGCACCGCCACCGGGCCGCCAACGGCTTCGACAACCCCTCCGTCTACTGCGAGGACCTCTTCCGGCTGATCGGCCATGTGCTGAACGCCCCCCGCCCCCGGCCCGCGCGCCGGACGCACACGCTGACCGCCCACGGCTTCGACTCCCTCGCGGCGGGCGAGGGCGACACCGCCGCCCTGCGCGCCCTCACCCACGCCGAGGCCAGTGTCCGCCGGCTGCTCCTCACCGCCCTGTGCGCCCGCTATCCCGGTCCCGAGGCGAGCGCCCTGGCCCACCTCGACCGGCAGTGGCCCCGACAGACCGCGCGGACCGTCCGCCACCCGTACCTCGGCACCTGGGCGGTGCGCGGCATCGAAGGGCGGCTGCCCACGGCCGCCGTACGGCAGCGGCTCGGAGAGATCGCCCTGGCGGCGGCGCTCAGGGCCGGCATCGAACTCGGCGTCGACCTGCCGGAGGAGGCCGACCAGGCTCACTTGCCGGGGATCGGACACCTGACCTTCCCGGCCGACGCCCCCGGACCCGTCGCCCTGCGCGCACACGCCGGTGGCCTGCTCGTCGCCGTCCAGCCGGACGAACCGCCCCGCCCCCTGACCGAAGCGGCCGACTCCGGCTACGTCTGGCGCCCCGTACGACGCCTGGCCACCAGGGAGTTCACCGTCCTCGTGGAGGACACCGACCGTCACCGCGACGGCTTCCGCGGTGGTCTGGACGGTGACGGCCTGCCCGCCTCCCCCACCCCCGCACCCGCACTCGACGAGACCGAACACACTCACTGGCTCCGCCTGTTCACCGAGGCCGCCGTGCACCTGCGCGCCCGCAACGCGGGCCGCGGCCCCGGAGTGCGCGCCCTGTTCACCGCGTGCACCCCGTTACGCAGCACCGGCCCCCAAGGACAGGTGGCCGCCGACCCGCACGCCTTCGGAGCCCTGGGAGTGGCGCTGCCGGACACCGCCGTGGCGCTGGCCGGCCTCATCGTGGAGGGAGTGCAGCAGATGAAGTTCAACGCCCTGTCGGACCTCTTCGACCTCGCCGGCGACGACGAGACCAAGGAGGGGCTGCGGTCCGCGTACCTGGACCGCCTCCCGGCCCGGGCGATCCCGCACGACGGCCTCACCGCGGCCGGCCGCCGGATGGCCGCCCGGCTGCGCGGCTGACGGCGGATGACCACAGCCTCACTGCTCCGTGCCGAACTCCGTGAACTCGGCGTCGAGAAGGGCATGACGCTGCTGCTGCACGCCTCCCTGCGGTCCGTCGGGCCGGTGCGCGGCGGCGGCCGGGCGGTACTGCGCGCCCTCCTGGACGCGCTCGGCCCCGAGGGCACGCTGGTGGTGCCCACGTTCACCGAGGGAAATTCGCTGACATCACGGGCTTATCTCCACATGACGCGAGACCTGACACGACATCAACTTCTGTCCTACCGTGAACACATGGAGCCCTTCTGCGCGGCTTCTACGCCCTCGCAAGGCATGGGACGGCTGGCGGAGGAGGTGCGGGTCACTCCGGGAGCCATGCGCAGCACACACCCGCAGGCGTCCTTCGCCGCGCTCGGGCCCGGGTCGGCCCGGATCACGAGCGGCCACGCCCTGGACTGTCTGCTCGGCGAGCGCTCCCCGCTGGGCAGGCTGTACGAGGAGGAGGCGTACGTCCTGCTGCTGGGCGTCGGCTACGAGACCTGCTCGGCCTTCCATCTCGCCGAGTACCGCCGACCCCGTCCGCCCCGCCGGCGCTACGACTGCCGGGTGCTGACGGACGACGGCCCGCGCTGGCGCGGGTATGTCGACGTCGACCTGGACGACAGCGACTTCGGGGTGCTCGGTCGTGACCTGGAGGCCGCCGCGGACGCCGCGATCGTCCGGGGGCGGATCGGCACCGCGGACAGCAGGCTCTTCCCCCTGCGGTGGGCGGTGGACGCGGCCGGTGACTGGCTGGCCGAGCACCGCACCCGGTCCGAGAACCGCACCCGGTGCGGGAACCTCCCCGCGGAGGCCGACCGTGCCTGACTACACGCCCCGCGCCATGGTCCAGGAGCCCTACGGGTTCCTGAGTTACGGCCGCAATCCCGAGTCGCCGGAGAGCTACGAGCCGCCGGACGAGCTGCTGGTGCGCTTCCGCGGCAGACTGTCCAGACATCTGCGGGAGCTCACCGACCTGCGCGCGGGGATCGACGCGGTCTACCTCGACAAGGAGATCCCGGTCGGCTCCGCG
>JABFXD010001010.1 GCA_013361925.1 Streptomyces sp.
TCAGATCTCCCCGGCCGCCCGCTGCCACGCCATGAACTCCTCGACCAGCTCCGGCGGATTGGCGTACTCCGTCGCGTGCGCCTCCCAGCCGGGGCAGTCCATGTCGAAGACGACTACGGGCAGGGGGCGCCCGAAGGTCTTCTCGATCACGCCGTCGGCGTGAAGGTGGCGGGCGAGGTCGATGACGGCGTCGTAGAAGTGCAGGCGGAGGAGGTCGGTCCGGGCGCTGAGGTCGTCGTCGTCCAGCACCCGGGCGAGGTCGAACTCACCGTCGTACCAGACACCGAGCTGCCTGACCTCCTCCACATACACCCGGCTGCCCACCGGGTCCTCGGGGATGTTGCCGAGCATCTCGAAGCCGTCGAGGAGCCAGTAGGCGTAATTCCAGCGGACCTCGCCCTCGTCACCCGGGTACTTCTCCCGCTCGTACTGGCTCTCGGTGTTGTAGCCGATGGCCACGTACGGGTGGCGGTCGTCGGCGTCGACGCGCCAGATGCGGAAGGAGAGGGCGTACATCTCGGGCTTGAGCCGCTCGGGGAAGCGCTCGAGGACGCCGACCGCCGCCGCCCGCAGATGGTCCAGGAAGGTCTCCGGCTGATCCGTTCGATCCGTTCGATCCGTCACCCCGCGAGGATCTCACCCACCCCGACAGGAGCCCACCGTGGACAGCCCTGCCAGTGCCCTGCCAGTGCCCTGCCAGTGCCCTGTCGGTGCTCTGACGGCGACTACGACCGGTACCGGCCCAGCGTCCGCAGCCCCGGCAGGGCCCGGTCCTCGAAGTCGAACAGGGCCAGGTTCTCCCACGCGTTGCCGGACGTCGGGTCCTCCGGGTTCCAGCCGCTGCCGGAGCGGTAGGTCCAGGCGCCCTCCCAGTAGCAGTGGCCGAGGCCCTGACCGCCCGGGACGGCGGCCATGAGGTCGGCCACCGCGCGCAGCCACGCGGCCTGGCCCTCGGGGGTGGCGGGGAAGCCCGGGGTGAGCTGGGAGGGGCTGTTGAGGATGTCGTTGACGTCGTCCTCGCTGCTCAGCGTGAACGGGTACGCGGTCTCGGCGATGACGACGGGCTTGCCGTAACGGGCGGTGATGTCCGCGAAGTTGGCGGCGGCCGCGTCAAGGCCACCGTGCCAGAAGGGGTAATACGACTGGGCGATGATGTCGAAGTCGAGGCCCTGGGCGACCGCGTTGTCGAACCACCAGCGGGACGTGCCGTTGTCACCGCCCGCGGCGAGGTGCAGCATCGTGCGGATACGGGGCTGGGTGTCCCGCGCGGCGCTCAGCCCGGCCTTCAGGAGCAGGGCGAGATTGCCCCAACCCCCGCCGTCACTGCCCCAGTTCTTGCCCTCGGGCCACAGCATGCCGCCGTTGATCTCATTGCCGACCTGGACGAACGCGGCCGGGGTGCCCTGGCGCCGCAGCGCGCCCAGTACCTCGGCCGTGTGGTCGTACACCGCACGGGACAGGCCCGTCACGTCCAGGTCCGCCCACGCGGCCGGCTTGCTCTGGTGCCCCGGGTCGGCCCATGTGTCCGAGTAGTGGAAGTCGACCCAGATGCCGATGCCGGCCCGTCGCAGCCGGCGGGCGAGGGGCAGGATGTGCGCCTTGTTGTTGTAGCCGTCGACCGGGTCGACCCACACCTTCAGCCGGGCGTGGCTGATCCCCGCGCGGGCGAGCAGCCGGACCGGGTCCTCGCGATGGCCCTCGGCGGTGCGGTACACGGCGCCGTGGTCCTCGTTCTTGGGCAGCGAGGAGATGTCGACGGCCCGTATCTCCAGGCGGCGCCCGCCCGTTGAGGCCGCGGCCGGCACCGCTCCCAGCACGGGGACGGCCAGCGCGGCGGCTCCCGCAGCGGTGAGCACACTGCGTCTACGCATGTCAGGGTCCTTTCACAGAGCAAGAGAAAACGCCCCGGCGTCTGTGAGCGTGCACATACTTCAGAGAGGGCGACACCCGCGAGCAACAGTAGGTAACCCGACAGACCCTTCAATGACAAGAGTCTGAAATACTTCGTTCTCTGTGCACGCTCACAGACCTTCACGCATCCGTGGCCGCGCCCCGCGGCCTCAACGGGACGCGGGCCGGCCCTTCGAGGACGCCAACTCCCCTGTCGTGGTGCGGGATTCCACTCGGGCGCCAACCGGAGCCGACGTCAACGGATGTGAAAGGTGCGGCCGTCCGGTTCGCGTCGAGTCGGCGGGGGATTCCATCCGTATTCTCTGATCATGGCCGCACCCACCGCATATTCACTCGTCGCCACTGACCTGGACGGAACCCTCCTCCGGGGCGACGACACGCTCTCCGACCGCTCGCTCGCCGCGCTCGCGCGGGTGGCGGCGGCCGGGGCCCGGCATCTGGTGGTGACCGGCCGACCGGCCCCCAGAGTGCGGCCGCTCCTCGACGACCTCGGCAGCACCGGCCTCGCGGTGTGCGGGCAGGGCGCGCAGGTCTACGACGCCGGCGCGGACCGTCTGCTGTGGTCGGTCACCCTGGACCGGGAGCTGGCCGAGACCGCGCTCGGCAAGATCGAGGCCGAGGTGGGGCAGGTGTACGCCGCCGTCGACCAGGACGGGGTCGACGGGCTCACGCTCATCGAGCCGGGCTATCTGATGCCGCACCCGACCCTGCCCGCCGTGCGGGTGGGCCGCCGCGACGACCTGTGGTGCGAGCCGATCAGCAAGGTGCTGCTGCGCCACCCCGCCCTGTCGGACGACGAGTTGGCGGCGACCGCGCGCGGAGTCGTCGGTTCCCTCGCGACGGTGACGATGTCCGGCCCCGGCACCGTCGAACTCCAGCCATGCGGCATCACCAAGGCGACGGGCCTCGCGCTGGCCGCCGAGTACCTCGGCCTCGGCCCGCGGGACACCCTCGCCTTCGGCGACATGCCCAACGACATCCCCATGTTCGACTGGGCGGCCCATGGTGTCGCGATGGCCAACGCCCACCCCGAACTCAAGGCGGTCGCCGACGAGATCACCCTTTCGAACGAGGACGACGGCATCGCCGTCGTCCTCGAACGGCTGTACTTCTAGTAGGCGCCCCAGACGTTGTCGATCGACCCGTACCGCTGCGCCGCGTAGTTGCAGGCCGCGGTGATGTTCGCGACCGGGTCGTAGGAGTTCCACGAGGTGCCGGCCACGTGGTACGCGTTGAAGGTCGGGTCGATCACCTGGAGCAGGCCCTTGGAGGGCGTGCCCGCGATCGCGTTGGAGTCCCAGTTGTTGATGGCGTACGGGTTGCCCGAGGACTCACGGATGACGTTGCGGTAGATGCCGTCGTAGCTGCCGGGGATCCCGTTCTGGGCCATGACCTGGAGCGAGGCGCGGATCCAGCCGTCGAGGGTGTCGGAGTAGCCGAGCGAGGTGGCGGTGACCGTGGTCGTGGTGGCCGCGGACGCGGTGGTCGCGCCGACGACGGGGAAGGCGAGTGCGGCGACGGCGGCACCGGTGACAGCGAGCTTGCGGGACAGACGCATGACGAAGTTCCTCTCCGGCGCCTGCGAGGTGAGCTGTCGGGTTCGGGCGGGAGCTGCCCGGCCATGCCGAAGTAGGCATGACTTCACCCCAAGCCGTACCGGAATGTCCGAAGACGTCCGGTCCGGCGACTTACCTGGTTCCCCCGCTCCTGCCGTGAAGTTCTCTGTGTGAGCGGTCTACGGGTGGCGGCAGGATTAGGCGTCCACCCGGGCCGGGAACGTATGCGACTGCACATGTCCGAAACAAGTACCGGATTCACAGATCGCACCTGTTGACCTTGGTGCGTGGATTGTGAGGCCCGGAATTACGGGGATTCGGGGCGTGGAAGCGTGAGGCATGTCACCGCCGAGCGCGAGAACGGCAAATCGGGCAATCGCGCCCAACTGGCGTTTAACCGGCGGTCCGTGGAATCCGCTTCTCCCAGGTCCGATGGAAGACCACCTCGTCGCCCTCGGTGCAGATCACCTCGTTGGAGGTCAGGAACACAGTCGACTCACAGGTGATCTCCGAGCGGGTCCGGACGGTCGTGTCCCAGCCCAGCTCCGGCCGGTGCAGCCGGATCGACCACTCCGAGCGGGCGTGGGCCGACAGGGGGTCCGTCTCGTCGACCGTGTACGTCTCCAGCGCGTCCTCGGTGAACTCCAGGCCGTCGGGATAGACCCGGGTGCCGCCGTACCGCGGATCGACCTCAAGGCGCCACTCGCCCTTGGCGACATCCCGGACGACCAGCCGCTCGGGGCGGGGTTCGTCGAGGGTGGCCGGGAAGTTGACGCCCAGGGGCGCGGACTGTTCGGGCTCCGCGAAGCCGATGTCGGCAGCCAAGTCATGGGTTCTGACCGGCAGTTCGAGGAAGCTGCCCGCCGGGTCCAGCGTGAAGCCGGCCTCCGACTCGGGCTGCGGCCAGATCCACGGCCAGTACGCGGAGGAGACCGCGAGCCGGATGCGATGGCCCGGCGGGAAGACATGCCCGATGCCGTTCAGCTCGAAGACGACCTCCCCGGTCGCCCCCGGCTCCCACGGCACCGCCCGGTCCCGCCCGTGCCGCGCCGACAGATTCAGCACGCCCCGGGTGACCAGCGTCGACGCACCGTCCGGCGCCACATCGCACAGCCGTGCGATCACCTGTCCGCGCGGCACCTCGCACGTCACCCGCAACCGCACCCGGGGCCGCCCCAGCACCCAGGTCTCCTCGCCCACCGCGAACTCGAAACAGGCCGAACGGGCGTCCTCCTCCCGCTGGTCCGGCGGCAGGTCGGCATCGTTCCCGAACGGGAAGAAGCGCCCGGCGTCCACCCCCGTGTGCTGCGGGGAGCGGACGAGGACGGGGGCGCCCTGGAGGCCGTACGAGATGGTCGTGACGTGCGGGGAGGGCCAGGCCGGCTCACCGACCCAACGGCCCGGGAGGGTGTCGTGGACCGTGGCGGGGCGGTGGGAGTCGCTGACGTAGGCCCGCAGGAGGGGCTCGCGCATGACGCCGGTGTCGACGCCCTTCAGGTGCTGGTCCCACCAGCGCAGGGTCTCCTGGAGGAAGCCGATCGCCGGGCCCGGCGGCAGCCCGCGGTCCGGGTACTGGTGGGACCAGGGGCCGACGATCCCGCGGACCCGGTCCGGCGGCAGATGCTCGACCAGACGGAGGACCGTGTCGCGGTACGGGTCGTGCCAGCCGCCCACCGCCAGGACCGCCGCGTCGATCGCGCCGTAGTCCTCGCAGACGCTGCCGTGACGCCAGTAGGCGTCGCGGGTCTGGTGGTCCAGCCAGGTGTGGATGAACGGGTCGACGTGCTCCAGGCGTTCGAGCCACAGGTCCCGCCAGCCCGGGCCCGCGTACCGCGGATCGGGCGGCCGGGAGACGAAGGCCAGCATGGTCGCGGCCCAGGCGTGCATGTCGACGGCGAGGACGGAACCTCCCATGTAGTGCACGTCGTTGTCATAGCGGTCGTCGGTGGAGCAGACCGTGACGACCGCCTTGAGCGGCTCGGGCGCGAGGGCCGCGATCTGGAGGGAGTTGAAGCCGCCCCAGGAGATGCCGAACATGCCCACCCGGCCGTCGCACCAGGGCTGCTCCGCCAGCCAGTTGACCACCTCGACCCCGTCGGCCAGCTCGGTCGCCGAGTACTCGTCCGTCGGCAGCCCCTCGCTGTTGCCGTGCCCGCGGACGTCGACACGCACGGAGGCGTACCCGTGGCCCGCGTACCAGGGGTGGCGCTGGAAGTCGCGGGGCGCGGTCCAGTCGGTGAGCCGGTAGGGCAGGTATTCGAGCAGAGCGGGTACCGGTTCTTCGGTGAGCGGTCGCCACACGCGCGCGTACAGCCGCGTCCCGTCCGGGAGCGGGATGCGGAGGTCCTCGTGGGCCGTCTCGTAGGGGAAGGACGTACGGATGTGCAGGCTCATCGCTGTGACCTCAGTGGACGGGGTGCATGGTGCGGCGCAGCCACGGCGCGGCGGCCATCACCGCGAGACCCGCGGCCACCGCGATCGCGCCGTTGACGCCGAAGTAGGCCGGGTGGGAGACGTCGTCGTAGAGCTTCACCGTCTGCGCCTGGATGCCGTTGGCGAGGGCGAGGGAGAGGAACCAGAGGGACATGGTCTGGCTGGAGAAGGCGGCCGGGGCCAGCTTGGTGGTGGCCGACATGCCGGAGGTCTCCAGGAGGATGTCGCCGAGGCCCAGGAGCAGATACGAGCCGACGATCCACCAGACGGACATCAGGTAGTCGTCGCCGCTGTGCCCGCTCGTCGGCACGACCATGAGCAGGAACGACAGACCGCCGAGTACGACCCCGATGGCGATCTTGTTGGAGGCGTGCGGCTGGCCGCGGCCCATCCGCACCCACAGCGCGGCCACGAAGGGCGCGAGCCCGACCTCGAAGGCGCCCAGCGCGGAGGCGTACCAGCTGGCCGGGAAGTCGAAGCCGAGGATCGTCGTCTCGGCGTTCGTCGAGGCCAGCAGCATCATCGTCGAGTAGGCCTGGAAGAGGATGAAGTTGAAGACCGTCGAGGCGAGGAAGAGCACGATGTACGGCTTGAGGCGCCCGCGTTCCTCGGCGGTCACCCGCGGGCTCGTGAACATCACCGTGAAGTAGACGACCGGTGCGATCACCGAGACCAGCGTGAGCAGGTCGACGAACCGGTCCATCGTCAGCCACCCGGCCAGCGCGAGCGCGGTGGCGACCACCCCTGTGACGACGACACCCACGACGATCAGTCGCACCGCCCGCCTCATCGCGCCCCGCGCGAGCGCGAACTCGGCGGCGTGTCTGCGCCCGGCCAGGTGACGGCGCCCGGCGACGTACTGGACGAGCCCGAAGGTCATGCCGATCGCGGCGGCCGAGAATCCCCAGTGCCAGCCCTTGTGGTCGCCCAGCCAGCCGGTGATCAGGGGGCCGGCGAAGGCGCCGATGTTGATCGCCATGTAGTAGAGCGCGAACCCGGCGTCCCGCCGCTCGTCGTCGGTCCGGTAGAGCTTGCCGACCATGGTGGCCACGTTGGGCTTGAGCAGCCCGGTGCCGGCGCTGATCAGCCCGAGGCCCACCCAGGTCATGGTCGCGGTCGGCACGGCCATGGAGTAGTGCCCGCAGGCGATCAGGATGCCGCCCCACAGCACCGCGCGGTACGAGCCGAGCATGCGGTCGGCGAGCCAGCCTCCGGCGACGGAGACGAGGTAGACGAGGGTGCCGTAGGCCGCGGAGACGGAGGCGGCGGTTCCGGCCGACATGCCCATGCCCTCGTTCGCCACCGAGTCGGCGAAGTACAGGACGAGGATGGCCTGCATGCCCAGGAACGAGAAGCGCTCCCAGACCTCCAGACCGGAGAGGGTGAGCAGGCCTTTCGGCTGGCCGAAGAAGGCGGTGTCGTCCTCGGGGGGTGGCTGACTTCCGGGCTCTACGTCGACACTGGTTCCAGACACACTCCGCTACTTCCGCTTAAGTCGATAGATATCCGTTCTTTTCAGGTGATCAGAAACATACCGGCCGTGATCCGATACCGCCCGCGCTGCACGGGTGGGGGGCGACGGTGATCGAAAGGTGACCGGATACGCTGACTTGAGTGAAGGCAGCGACCTATCGACAAACCGCGTAAGCGCCAGTAGACACCAGCAGACAGGAGACCCCTCGTGACCGTCGTCGGGCCGTTCGGGCTGAGCGTGCGGGACCAGGCTCTCGAAGCCGATGTCCAGGCCGGATTGGCTGCTGTCGAGGAGGGTTTGCTCGAAGCCACCAAGAGCGAGGTCCCCTTCATCACGGAGGCCGCACAGCATCTCGTCCGCGCGGGCGGCAAGCGCTTCCGGCCGCTGCTCGTGATGCTCACCGCCCAGTTCGGCGACCCCTACGCACCCGGTGTGGTGCCGTCGGCGGTGGTCGTCGAGCTGACCCATCTGGCGACGCTGTACCACGACGACGTGATGGACGAGGCCACGGTGCGGCGCGGCGTGGACGCCGCGAACACCCGCTGGGGCAACTCCGTCGCCGTCCTCACGGGTGACTTCCTGTTCGCCCGCGCCTCACAGATCCTCGCCGACCTCGGCCCCGAGGCGGTCCGTATCCAGGCCGAGGCGTTCGAGCGGCTGGTGACCGGACAGATCCTGGAGACCGCCGGGCCGGTGGACGGCCGGGACCCGGTCGAGCACTACCTGGATGTGCTGGGCGGCAAGACGGGATCGCTGATCGCGGTGGCGTGCCGGTTCGGCTCGATGATGTCGGGTGCCGACGAGACGGTGGTCGACGTGCTGACGCAGTACGGGGAGCGGCTCGGCGTCGCCTTCCAGCTCGCGGACGACGTGCTCGACATCGCGTCCGACTCCCATGAGTCGGGGAAGACGCCGGGGACGGATCTCCGCGAGGGCATTCCCACGCTGCCGGTGCTGCGCCTGCGGGAGCGGGCGGCGCGGTTGGGGCTGGCGGAGGATGTGGCCCTGTGTGAGCTGCTGGACTCCGATCTGAGCGATGACACGCGGCTGGCGGAGGCGTTGGAGGCGTTGCGGACGCATCCCGCGCTGGAGCAGGCTCGGCGGGACACGGTTCGCTACGCGGAGGAGGCGCGGGCCGCGCTCGCTCCGTTGCCGGAGTGCGATGCCAAGGCTGCCCTGACCGAGCTGTGTGACGCCGTGGTGCATCGGGCGGGGTAAGTCTCGGGTCTCGGGGCTTGCTTGTTTTGGTGCCGGGTGCGGGTGCGTCGCGGCTGGTCGCGCAGTTCCCCGCGCCCTTGGGCGGCGCCTGTGTGATGCCGCTCACATATTTGGGCTGAGTCCAGGCTGGGATCTGTCCCGTATGTCTCCACGGAAGTCGGCGCAGGGGGTGCCGGCTCTGGGAAACGGGGAGACACGTTCATGCGTAAGAGGCTGATCGTCAGCGCTGTCGCCGTGGCCGCCGTGGCTGTCCCCACGTCGGCCTCGGCCGTCGGGAACACCACCGAGACCCCGACCGTCCTCGCCGCCAGTCTGCGGGGGGCCAACGAGGTCGGCGTGGGGGACTCGGACGGGGCCGCGTTGGAGTTCGTCAAGGTGGACGGGGACCAGGTCTCCGTCGCCGTGAAGTGGCGGGGGCTCGACCGGCCCACCGCCCTGCACCTCCACCAGGGGGCCAAGGGGGCCGACGGAGACGTCGAGGTCGACTTCGGCAAGGTGCTCGGGAAGGCCAAGGGGCACAGCGCCACCGGCACGGTGACGGTGCAGGACGCGGCGCTGCTCGAAGCGCTGAAGTCCGACCCCGGGTCGTTCTACGCCAACCTGCACACCAGGCAGTTCCCCGGTGGAGCCGTGCGGGGGCAGCTGCACCGCGTCACCGTCGCCGGGTTCGGCTTCCGTGACGCGCTGAGGAACGTCCAGGCGTCCGTGGTGAAGGGCGAGCAGATCTACGAGTGCAAGACGGCCACGGGCGGCGGGTACGCCTTCGCCCAACGGGACGTCAGCGCTGTGCTCGGCGGCCGTATCGCACACTCGTTCGTGGCCCCCAACTCCGGTACCCCGCAGTGGGTCGCGCCCGACGGCAGCGCGGTCACCGGCGCCGTCCTGTCCCGGACCCCGAACGGCGACGGCAACATCCCGGAGCTGGACCTGAAGGCCACTCAGTCCGGCAAGCGGCACGGCCTGCTGGCCCGTACGACCGAGATCCTGCGGCTCAACACCGCCGGCGGAGTCGCCCCGGCCGGTACCTGCACACCGGGAGAGATCGTCGGGGTGCCGTACCACGCGGACTACGTGTTCCTGCGCGGCTGACCAGCACGTCCGGAGCGGCGCCTTCCGTGCGACCCCTACGGGTCGGGGGAGGCGTCGCCTCCGTGTGTCATACCCCAGGTGTACGTGGAGTTGAGCCCGCGGGCTGACGCCCCGCCGCCGCCGATTTGGTCAGATGGGAACCACGGGAAAACACCAATCCTCACCGATTCGGGTGAGAATGGCGGCTACGGGTTGGACGTGGGGGGCACCTCCCTGGGCAGGGAGAGCGCTTCAGAGGACGCCGCCGCCGACGACGGAGGTAGGGCACACATGGCACCGTACGAATCCGACGACATCACGCTCGCGGACGAGGCCGAGGACCTGCGCGCAGGGCGTCGCAAGGCCGCGCGGTACGTCGTCCCGGTCGCGGTCGTGGGGGTGGCCGCGGCGACCATCGGGCTCGTCCCCGCGCTCGCCGACTCAGGCGACCCGGACCTGCCGAAGATCAGCGCACAGCAACTCATCGAGAAGATCGCCGCGTCGGACGTACAGCAGCTGTCCGGCACGGTGAAGATCAGCACGGATCTGGGGCTGCCCGACTTCGGCGGGCTCGGCGACGCCTTCACGGGCGGCGGCTCGCGCTCCGGCGGGGACGGGTCGTCCGCCGACCCCTCCACCAAGCTGACCGAACTCGCCACCGGCACGCACACCCTGCGCGTCGCCTCCGACGGCCCGGACAAGCAGAAGGTCTCGGTCCTGGAGGACGCCGCCGAGTACAGCCTCATCCACAACGGCAAGAACGTCTGGGGCTACGACAGCAAGTCCAACGAGGTCTTCCACGCCACCGCCGACGAGAGCGCCGAGCACGCCGAGGAAGCCCCGGCCACGCCCAAGGACTTCGCCGACGAGGCCCTCAAGGCGGTCGACGACACCACGTCCGTGACGGTCGACGGCACCGCGCAGGTGGCCGGCCGGGACGCGTACCGGCTCGTCATCAAGCCCAAGGACGACGGGTCGACGATCGGCCAGATCACCGTGGCCGTGGACGCGAAGACCGGGCTGCCGCTGAAGTTCACGCTGACCCCGTCGAGCGGCGGCGCGGCCGTCGTCGACGCCGGCTTCACCCAGGTCAGCTTCGCCAAGCCGGCCGCGTCCACCTTCGACTTCACCCCGCCCAAGGGCGCGAAGGTCACGGAGGAGGACAGCACGGCCGCCCCGCGGGAGCACTCGAAGCCGTCCGGTGCCGAGGGCTTCGGCGCCGGCCTCGACGGGCTGAACGTGATCGGGGACGGCTGGGACTCCATCGCCGCCTTCGACACCGGCGGCCAGGGCGTCCCGTCCGGCTCCGAGGCCGGCGGCGCGTTCGGCGGCTTCCTCGACTCGCTCGGCGACAAGGTGAGCGGCACGTTCGGCGAGGGCACGGTCTTCAAGACGCGGCTGATCAACGCCCTGGTCACGGACGACGGCAAGGTCTACGTCGGCGCCGTGACCAAGGACGCGCTGGTGAAGGCGGCGGACGCGGCGAAGTAAGTGCCGTAAGAGCTGGGCTGGACGAATCGAGGGAGCCGATGGGGCAACTGCCCGCCACGGAATCGCATCCGGAGGGCGCGGGGGACGTGGAGGACGTGGAGGACGACAGCGTCATCCACACCCGCGCGCTCACCAAGCGCTACCGCGGCGGGCAGCTCGCCGTCGACGGTCTCGACCTGACCGTCCCGGCGGGCAGCGTCTTCGGCTTCCTCGGCCCCAACGGCTCCGGCAAGACCACCACCATCCGCATGCTGATGGGCCTGATCGAGCCCACGTCGGGCACGGCCCGGGTCCTTGGCCGCCCCATGCCGCGCGCCACCCGCGCCGTACTCCCGCACGTGGGCGCCCTCATCGAGGGCCCGGCCCTCTACGGCTTCCTCTCCGGCCGCGACAACCTCGTCCGCTACGACGCCGCCGACCCGACCGCCGACCCCCGCACCCGGCGCACCCGCGTCGCGACGGCCCTGGACCGGGTCGGCCTCGCGGCGGCGGCCGGCAAGAAGGCGAAGGCGTACTCGCTGGGCATGAAGCAGCGACTGGGCCTGGCGTCAGCCCTGCTCCAGCCCCGCAAGCTCCTAGTCCTCGACGAGCCCACCAACGGCCTCGACCCCCAGGGCATGCGCGAGATCCGTTCCCTGGTCCGCGAGTTGGCCTCCGACGGCACCACGGTCTTCCTCTCCTCCCACCTCCTCGACGAGATCGAGCAGGTCTGCACGCACGCGGCGGTCATGGCCCAGGGCAGATTGATCACCCAGGGCCCGGTGACGGACCTGGCGGCGAGAGGCCGCTTGGTCGTGACGACGCCGGACACGGGGGAGGCGGCGAGGGTACTGAAGGAACAGGGGGTCAGTGACGTCGTGGTGACGGAGGACCGGGTGACGGCAGATCCACCGGAGGGCGAACTGGCGGATCTGAACGCGGCGTTGGTGGAAGCGGGGGTCCGGGTCAGAGGTTTCGCGGTAGAACGACCGTCACTGGAGGAGGCTTTCGTGGCATTGACGGGGGAGGGCTTCGATGTCGCCGGTTGAGTTGACGTCCCTGAAGGGGCGCGGGGAACTGCGCGATCAACCCCCACTCACCGTCAGCCGCCGAACAACCCTCAGAGGCACCCTCTTCGGCAATGAACTCCACACCACCTTCCGCCGCTGGCGCACCCTCGCCCTGCTCACCGTCCTCGCCGCCGTCCCCGTCCTCGTAGGCATCGCCATCAAGATCGAGACCAGCGACGGCGGCGGCGTGGGCCAGGGTCGCGGCGGCGGAGGAGAGGGCCCCGCCTTCATCTCCCAGGTCACCAACAACGGCCTCTTCCTGGTGTTCACGGCGTTGGCGGCCACCCTCCCCTTCTTCCTCCCGATGGCCATCGGCGTGATCGCGGGCGACGCGATCGCAGGCGAGTCCAACGCCGGCACCCTGCGCTACCTCCTCGTCGCCCCGGCCGGGCGCACCCGCCTCCTGCTCACCAAGTACGCGACGGTGATGACGTTCTGCGTGGTGGCGACCCTCGTCGTGGCGATCTCCGCGCTGGCCGTGGGCGCTCTCCTGTTCCCCCTCGGCGATCTGACGACCATCTCCGGAACGCGCATCACCTTCACCGAGGGACTGGGCCGGGCCTTCCTCATCGCCCTGGTCGTCGCCGCGTCACTGACCGGTGTGGCCGCCCTGGGCCTCTTCGTCTCGACCCTCACCGGCAGCGGCATCGCGGCGATGGCGACGACCGTCGGCCTGCTCATCACGGTCCAGATCCTCGACCAGATCCCCCAACTGCACGCGCTCCAGCCGTACTTCTTCTCGCACTACTGGCTGTCCTTCGCCGACCTCATGCGCGAGCCCGTCTACTGGGACGACCTCCAGAAGAACCTGGGCCTCCAGGCCCTGTACGCGGCGGTGTTCGGCTCGGCGGCGTGGGCGAGGTTCACGACGAAGGACATCACGGCGTAGCTCAGACCTCTTCGTACGGGAAGCGGGCGAGCGGCGCCTCCTGCGTGAAGAACGTCTTCGCGCGCGCCAGCGCCTCCGTGTCGCCCAGGACGTCACCCGGCTTGCTGCCGTTGCCGAGCAGCACCCCGCCGAACCGCATCCGCAGGTACGCCGCCGAGTGGTGGAGCGTGCCGATCAGCGGGTCGGCGACCTCGGACTCCTCGTGGGCGAGCGCGGTGACACCCCACAGGGTGCGGCCCGCCATCGTGCCCTTGAAGTCGATGCCGGGGGTGCGCAGCCAGCCCGACCAGTAGTCGAGGTACCGCTTGGCGTGGCCGGAGACCGAGTACCAGTAGAGCGGCGACGCGATCACGATGTCCGTCGCGGCGATCGTGGCGTCGAAGAGCAGCCCCGTGGCCCCGTCCGTCGGGCGCACATGGTCGCTGTCGTGCCGCAGGTCCTCGAAGTCGGGCAGCGGATGCGCCGCGAGGTCGATCCACCGCTGCTCGACGTCCGCGGGCAGCTGCTCGGCGGCCCGGCGGGCCAGCAGCTCGGTGTTGCCGTCGCTGCGGCTGCTGGCCAGGAGGAACAGGAAGCGGCGGGTCATGGGGACTCCAGGCGTCGTTGGTGGCGTACGACAATTACAAGCACCTGCATTATATGCGCACGCAAGCAATCAGGGAAAGGCCCACGGGAGCCCCCTCAGTGCGACCGTCCCGCCGCCCCCGTGAGCCGGGCCAGGGACGCCGTCTCGCGCGGCGGGTGCCCCGACAGATCGCCGAGGCGCCAGTCCGGGACCCACGGGACCCGGTACACGTCGATCACCGACTCGATGACCTTGACGTGCTGCGCGAGCGGTTTCGGCAGCCGTCCCGGCGCGTCCGCGACCAGGACCACCGCGTCGAGGTCCAGCCCCGCAGGAGCCTCGCCGCGCCGGAAGAACTCCAGCGCGCGCAGCACCGCCGCCAGCCCGGCCGCATGGGTACGGGCCACGAGCAGCACCGACGGGGGATCGGCGGGGCCGGGCCAGTCGCGGCCGCAGTCATGGCCGCCGTAGACGAATGAGAGAGTGGAGGTGCCGGCGCCGCCGTGGGTGCCGACCCAGGAGAAGCGCCGTGCCGTGGCGGTGGCGTGGACGGGCTCCGGGGGCGGGCCCTGCGGTACGGCCACCGGCCCGCGGATCCAGATCTCCGGCCCCTGCTGCACCTGCGGTCTCCTTCCCGAGACGTCTCCCGTCTCGCCTGGGACGAGTCTGTGACGCCACGGTGACGTGAGAACCGGGAGCGAGCGGAGAGACTACTCAACAGTACGGGTACGACCGGCTCTTGACGCCGGGGGAGCGGAAGGCCGACGGCCAGAGGGAGCACCATGGGACTCGAACACGCCGTCCGCCCACTCCCCGACGCACCGAGTGAGGGAACGATGTCGCGACTTGGCCGTGAGAAGCGGGAACAGCAGGGTGCCGTGCTCGCGGCGGCGCCGCTCGATGTGCTGGTCGGGCCCGGCGGCGCCACCGTCGGTGGTGTGCCGGTCGGCGCGGTCCCCGGCGAGGAGATCCAGCAGACGGTCCTGAACCACCTCCATCGCATCGCCCTCGCCACCGGACACCCCGTGCACGTCACGGTCCGCGACGAGCGCATCGGCTATGTCGTCGCCCTGCTGATCGAGAGGGACGGTTCCAGCCGGTTCACGGCGGAGCCGCACCGCACGGCTCCGCCGGCCGGCGTGGGGGAGACGGCCTGGCCGACCGCGGCGGGCCAGGAGGACCTGGCCCCGGCAGGGCCCGCCCCCGTTCCCGTTCCCGCCGACGACCAGCCCCCGCGCGACAAGCCGACCCACATCCTCCGTACTCCCTCCGAGACCGGGACCGGGGCCGGGACCGAGCCCGGGGCGCGGGAACAGCAGGAGCCGCGCGACGCCATGCCGACGTTCCGACTGCGAGCCGTACCGGAGTGGGTGGAGAACGCGGCGCCCGGCACGGTCGCGCCCCCGACGGGACAGTTCGGCCCCCCGCCGGTGATGGACGCACCCACGACGGACGCCGCGCCGGCGTCCCGGCCCACCCCGGCTCCCGCTCCCAAGCCCGTCCTCGACCTGGCCGCCGCGGCCCTCGACGACCCCGACCCCAAGCCCACCCCGCCGCGCGGCTTCGACGCCGTGGCCGAGGCGGTGCTCGGGGACGATCCGGCGACCG
>JABFXD010000162.1 GCA_013361925.1 Streptomyces sp.
GCCGTGGTTGGAGAACGAGGCGACCTCGTCGTCGTCCGTGGTGGCACCGACGGAGACCGCGTTGGGCACACAGGCCGGGGCGGTGACCGCGGTGGCCGAACCGTTGTTGCCGGCCGCGACGACCGTGGCGACACCGGCGGCGTAGAGCTTGTCGATGGCCGCCGCGCGGGCGTCCTTGGCGCAGGCGCTGGTGTAACTCGCCGAGCCCAGGCTCAGGTTGGCGGCGATGATCGGGGTGCCGGCCTGCTGGAGCTGCCAGACCTTCTCCAGGGCGGCGATCTGGGCGCTGGTGAAGCTGCGGATGCACGGGTTGGCGGCGCCGCAGTACTTGGTCGAGTCGAACTTGGAGAAGACCTGCATGGCGACGATGCCGGCGTCCGGCGCGACACCGGTGGCCGGGGCGCCGGTCAGGCCGGTGCCGTCACCTGCGGCGATGCCGGCGACATGGGTGCCGTGGTCGCAGCCGTCGAGGGTGGCGCAGGCGCCGGCCGCGGAGTTGGCGGCGCCGGTGCCCTCCTGGGTGGCCGCGCCGTTGCCGCACAGGCTGGTGGCGCCGTAGGCGGCGTCGATCGGCGAGAAGCAGGCCTCGGCGACGATCCGGTCCTTGAGGAACGGGTGGTTGGTGGCGACACCCGTGTCGATGATCGCGATGTCACTGCCCGCGCCGGTCTTGCCGGCCTTGTGGGCGGTGTCGGCGCCGATGACCGGGATGCTCTCGTCCAGCGAGGGCGCGGAGAGACCGTCCTCGGTGACGCTCACGACGCCGTCCTGGGCGGCGAGTTCGGCCAGCCCGGACTTGTTCACGCGCAGGGTGACGATGGGCAGGGTGTCGAAGGACTGAAGTGTGTCGCCGACGCTCGCCGCGCTGGAGAGGTCGGCGCGGCTCTCGGTGACGACGTTCACGCGGACGGTGTCCCCGTCGGCGGTCTGGTCGTACAGGGGCGGGTCGATCGGGTCGTCGGCCGTGGTGGCCGTCGAGGTGGTCGACGTGGTGTCGGTGGCGTGGGCGGGTATCGCGCTGAGGGTGGCGGCCATCACGGACGTGATGACGGCAGCCCAGATCCGTCTGTTCATGGGGCTCTCGAAGTCAGCAGGGCATGCCGGAGCATGCGGGGGTGGGAGAGAGGGAATTCCGGCGCGCGGAAAGCAGCGAAAAAGCCGGACGAGAAGAAAGCGAGGAAAAGAGAACTGCCTGCGGACGTCACGCACTGGGCGTGTTCCGTCGGGAGGCCGTAGGGGAAGGTGGCGGCAAGGCCGACCACGGCGGCGGAGAAAGACGGATCCGCTTGATCACCGCAGACACTAGGGGGCGGTGATCACCACCGCAAGACCCCAAAATCCGGAGCCGACGTCGCCGTACGGTTGCTCAGGCAAAAGCCGTGCCCGTCCGTCCACGGCCCTCAACTGGACAGCGACGCAGGAAAGTTGATCACGCCCGCAAAACGGAAGCAGTCCACACCACTTTCCCGCCCGCCCCGGCACATCCCATCCACCCCACCACTCGCTCTGGTGTCCGCTCCCAAGGCCCCGCTACCGTGGCGCTGCCGCGCACCACCACCGAGAGACCGAAGAAATTGAGCCAGGAACCCGCCATCGCCCCGCCCGCCGGAGCCGCGCCGGTGTTCGGGCTGATCACGCCCGTGGACTGGTACCGCATGCCGCTCCAGCCGCGGGACCGCCGTGAGGCGTCCATCGCCGCGCTGATCAGACGGCAGTTCGCCGGCGTCGACGACCAGCCCGTACTGCGCCGCAAGGCGGAGGAACAACTGCGCGACACCGCCGAGGCCGGGGTCGAGCAGGGCGGCGTCGTGCTGTACCTCTCCTTCCTGGAGGTCGGCGGCATCCCGCTGTCCGCCTCGCTGCTCGTCTCCCGCCTGCACCAGAAATTCGACGGGCTCGACGCCGTGGCCGCGCTCGCCGGCTCCGGCGAGGTGGGGCTGACGAAGCTGCCGGCGGTGGGGCGGGCGGCCCGGCTGGTGCGGCGGGAGCGGTCGCGGCAGTCGCGGAAGCTGGGGTCGGAGTTCCAGGACACGGTCGTCGAGTACTTCGTACCGGTCCCGGACCGCGACGAGGTGCTGATGCTCACCTTCAGCACACCGCTGGAACCGATCGCCGACGCCATGGTGGAACTGTTCGACGCGATCGCCGGAACGCTGCACTGGCAGCGGCAGGACGACACGGGGGATGACGAGACATGGGCGAGAGACTGAGGGTCTCCACGGACGACCTGGAGACGGCCGGCACCGGACTGCGCACGGTGGCCACCGAACTCGAGGGACTCGACAAGCTGATGGACCAGTACGACCTCCGCACGGTCGGCCATCAGCAACTGCACGAGCGGCTCCAGGACTTCTCCGACGGCTGGGACGACAACCGCAAGAAGATGATCGAGGAGATCCAGGGCCTCGGCCAGGTCGCCCACGAGTCCGGCAAGGCGTACAAGGAACTCGACACCGCGCTCTACAACGCGCTCATCGGCAAGGGGAAGAAGAAGTGATCGGCAAGGGGAGGAAGGCAGTGGTCGGCAAGAGGGACGAGAAATGACCCGCCCCGCCGACCACCGCTGGGAGGTGCTGGGGGAGAGCGGCGACCCGGTCCCCGGCGACGTCACCGACCTCACCGCCCTCTCCCGCCGCTTCGAGGCCACCGCCAGGACCATCACCGAGACCGCGGCCGCGCTGCGCCGCCTCGGCAACCAGGAGAGCTGGGACTCCGAGGCCGGACGCGCCTTCGCCGACAAGGCGAACGACACCGCGAAGACGGTGAGCAAGGCGCACGACCGCTACGCCGACGCCGCGTCCGCGCTGAAGACGTACTACACCGACCTGGAGACCATCCAGGAGGACGCCGACAAGCTCCTGCGCGACGCGGAGACCAAGGCCGGCGACCTGACCAAGGCCAAGTCGAGCGCCTCGAACCCGCCGCAGGGCACCGAGGAGGCCGGCCAGAAGAAGCTCGACAAGAAGGTCACCGACATCCAGGACGGTCTGGACGGCCTGCGCGGTCAGCTCGCGGACGTCAAGCGGCGCCACAAGGAGGCCGGCGACAAGGCCGCCAAGAAGATCCACGACACCACCGAGGGCGACGGCCTCAACGACTCGTGGCTGGACGACCTGCGCGACGCCCTGAAGATCATCAGCGACATCACGGGCGCGATCGCCGCGGTCTGCGGCATCCTCGCGCTGCTCGTCGGCTGGATCCCCGTCATCGGCCAGGCGCTGGCGGGCGTGCTCGGCACGATCGCGCTGGTGATGACGGTGATCTCCCTGGTCTGTCACGTCCTCCTCGCCCTCAACGGCGACGGCTCCTGGGGCGATGTCGCCATGGACGCCCTGGGCCTGGCCACCTTCGGTATCGGCCGGGTCTTCTCCGCCGGGTCCAAGCTCGCCGCGACCGTCGGCCGCAGCCGCGTCTGGCAGGCCGCCGACGACTACGTCCGCGCCTGGAACCGGGGCATGAACTCCGCCGCCCGCCGCCGCCTCGTCGAGGCGATGGTCGGCCCGCGCGCCGGGGCGAACGGCGCGGGCGCCCTGCCCGACGTGTCCCTCGCCGCCGCCTTCAAGGGCCTGCCCCGCTCCTTCGCCGACGACCTCGGCACGATCCGCGGCAACTGGCGGGACCTCTTCAAGGTCGGCGACAACCTCACCGCCGCCCGCAACGCCTACAACACGGCCGGCGCCCGGGGCCTCGCCAGCATGTACGTCGGCCCCGGCATGGTCGACGAACTCGGCCGCATGAAGAACATCGACCCGACCGACCTGAACTTCATCGGCACCCCGGACGCCTTCAAGCAGGCCCTCTCCTACAACTCCTGGGCCCTGGGCGCCACCGGCACCGGCGCGGGCTCCGACACCAACAGCTTC
>JABFXD010000481.1 GCA_013361925.1 Streptomyces sp.
CCAACGCCTCGTGGAGCTCGCCGACCGCGTGGAGGTCCTCCAGGTCGAGGCCCTCTGCTGGTGCGGCGCCCGAGCCACCCACAACGCTCGCACCATAGGAGGCGAGATGGTGGTGGAAGGCGCTCAGGTCGTGGTGGGCGACGTCAACCAGGCGGAAGCCATCGGGTACGAGGTCCTGTGCCGCCGTCACCACCGCCGTCGCATGACAGCGGCGACGGCAAGAGCGGCGGCGCTGTCCCCGGACGTGCTGCCGGTCAACTCGGCCTAGAGACGCTCGGCCTCCACCACCGAGAACCGCGCCCCCTCCGGGTCCGACACCGTGGCGACGCGGCCGTGCGGAGTGTCGTGGGGGCTCTTCAGGATGTGGCCGCCCAGGGTCGTGAGCAGGTCAACGGCCGCGTCCGCGTCGGCCACCTGGAAGTACGTCATCCAGTGAGGGCCCCGGTCGCGGGGAAGGGAGTTGCCGACGCCGTGGATCCCGGCGACCGGGCGATCGGCGAGGCGGAGGGTGACGTAGTCGAAGTCGGCGGAGACGACCGGCTCCTCGTCGTAGCCGAAGACCGTCTCGTAGAACTTGGCGACGCTCGCCGTCTCGAAGGTCAGCAGCTCGTGCCAGGCCGGGGTGCCGGACACACCCGCGATGCCCGTGCCGCGGTGCGCTCCCGCCTGCCACACGCCGAACACCGCACCGGAGGGGTCGGAGCCGATCGCCAGGCGCCCGGCGTCTCCCGCGTCCAGCGGCCCCACGCCCACGGTGCCGCCGCACAGCCGCACCGTCTCCGCCGTCAGGTCCACGTCGTCCGAGGCGAGGTACGGCGTCCAGGCGACGGGGAGGTGGCGGTCGGGCGGGAGCTGGCCGATACCGGCGACTTCCTGGCCGTCCAGCAGGGCGCGCACGTACGGGCCCAGCTGCTGCGGGCCGGGTTGGAATTCCCAACCGAACAGCTCGCCGTAGAACTCCTGGGTCGTGGTCAGCCCGTGCACCATCAGACTCACCCAGCAGGGCGTGCCGTTCGGGCCGGCCGACCCATGTGCCTCGGTCATCGTCACTCTCTCCTCGACCCCTTGCGGCGGCCGTGTCGCCGCCGTGCTCCGGAACCCCGTGCCGATGCTCGCACCACCCGTGGTGCCGCGCGCCCGGGCGCGCCGCTGCTCCGTACCCTTCCCGCAGAATGCCCGGCGTGCGGTTCCTCGCCCGTTTCTGCGCGATTGCTGACGGATGTCGATCGGCTGTACAGCATGTGCCCGATCCCGTACGCCTCGTGATCGGGCCTGCCCGGCGGAGCAGAGTAGCCGGACATGGACGATGCGGCCACCCCGTACGCGAGGATGGTGGCCATGAACGCCATCATCTCCGCATCCGAACTCGCGAGCGACCTGGCCGGTCAGAACCCGCCAGTCGTCCTCGACGTCCGCTGGCAGCTGAGCGTGGCCAGGGCGGCCGGAGAGCCGCCTTTCGACGGTCACGCCGCGTACGCGGCCGGGCACATTCCGGGCGCGGTCTTCGTTGACCTGGACCGGGAGCTCGCCGCGGCCCCCGGCGCGCGCGGCCGGCACCCGCTGCCGGACGTCGCCGACTTCGGCGCCGCGATGCGCCGGGCGGGTGTCTCGGCCGGGACGCCGGTGATCGTCTACGACGGCGGACAGGGCTGGGCGGCCGCCCGCGCGTGGTGGATGCTGCGCTGGACGGGTCACCCGGACGTGCGGGTCCTCGACGGTGGGTTGCCGTCCTGGGAGGGGCAGCTGGAGACGTCGGCGACGACCCCGGCGGAGGGCGACTTCGTGCCGGCGCCGGGCGCGGTGGAACTCCTCGACGCCGACGGGGCCGCGGCTCTGGCCCGCTCCGGAGTGCTGTTCGACGCCCGCGCGGGGGAGCGGTACCGGGGTGAGGTGGAGCCGATCGACCGGGTCGGCGGGCACATCCCGGGCGCCGTGTCCGCGCCCACCAACGAGAACGTCGCGGGGGACGGACGCTTCCTGCCCGCCGAGGAGCTGCACGCCCGCTTCAAGGCCCTCGGCGTCCTGGACGGCTCTCCCGTCGGCGTGTACTGCGGTTCCGGCGTCTCCGGCGCGCACGAGGTGCTGGCGCTGGCGGTCGCGGGCATCCCCGCGGCGCTGTACGTGGGGTCCTGGTCGGAGTGGTCCTCGGACCCGTCGCGGCCGGTCGCCGTGGGGCCGGACCCGCAGTAGACGGGCACCGTCGCAGCAGGGCCCGCGCCACCCGGCGCGGGCCCTCCTGGACGTCGTACGACCGACTAGTCCTGTTTCTTCCGTCGGGTCCCGAACACGATCTCGTCCCAGCTCGGGACCGCCGCCCGGCGGCCCGGGCGGACGCCGTCGGCCTCGGCCTGGCGGTCGGTGGCGCCGACGAGACGGTCGCGGTGGGCGCCGACCGAGCGGGGCATGAGGACGTCCGCGTAGGCGGAACCGGCCGAGGCGGCGGGCGCCGGAGGTTCCTCCGCCGCGGGTTCGTCGGCGGGCTCCTCCTCCGGGGCGGGCGTCTCCGACGGGCGCTCCGGGACCACGAGGTCGCCCCGGAAGCTGGGCACGGCCTCCAACAGGCTTGTCAGCGAGTCGCGTTCGCTCGCGCTCTCCTCCTCGACCGGCTCGGGTGCCGGCGCGGGCAGGCCCAGACGCTCCCGGTCGAGGGAACGGTCCAGTGGCCGGTCGCGGGGCAGCCGGGCGATGCGCGGTACGAACGGAAAGCTGGGCTCCGGCGAGACCGCGAGGTCGTCGGACTCACCGATCAGCGAGCGCGCCTCGTCGTCGACGGCCTGGACGAGCCGCCGGGGCGGGTCGTACGTCCAGCTCGCCGAGTGCGGTTCGCCCGCGACCAGGTAGACCAGCAGGACCTCCCAGGTGCCGTCGTCGCGGCGCCAGGAGTCCCACTGGACGGTGTCCTTGTCGGCGCCGCGCAGCAGCAGTCGCTCCTGGACGGCCTCGCCGAGCTGCGGTCCGGCGTTCTCACCGGGCCGGCGGACGGGGGTCTTGCGGGCCCGCTCGGCCATGAAGGCGCGCTCCGCGAGCACGGGGCCCTCGAAGCGACGGACCCGGTCGACGGGGATGCCGGCCATCTGCGCGACCTCTTCGGCCGTCGCACCGGCGCGTATACGTGCCTGAATGTCGCGGGGGCGGAGATGACTCTCCACCTCGATCTCGATCTGGCCGAGGCGGGGACGGTCGCCGCGTACGGCGGCGCGCAGACGCTCGTCAATCGGAAGCGTGTACTCCGTGCTGTCCGCAGCCTTCAGCACCAGCCGTGTGCCGTCATTCGAGACGGCCACGACACGCAGTTCGGGCATGGGGACCTCCCGGGTGGTGCCTGCCGACGTCACGTGCGTCGCTGCTTCCGCTAGTCGAGTGTGGCCTGCCCGGGTGCAGCCTGCCACAACCTTGCCGAGTTGCCCGGCGTGTCGGGCACGGGCCCTGAGTCGCCGTTATGGCACGGTTACCTATTCGCAACGCTAAGTGACCAACTCCGTCACCCTGTGCAACTAGCCCCCTCCCGGCGGTCCTTGAAGGCCACGGACGCCCAGGCGGGAGACCGGACCCAGGGCTCGCAACAGTACTCCATTCGGACCACGTGCGTGGATTGGCGCGCCGCTCAACTTCCTGCGGGGGATGGGACTTGGCCGTCCCTGGCAAGGATTTGCGGATCTTGAACGTGGCGTACTTCACGGAACCGAGCGGTTCCGAGTCGGCGACTACGCCCCCAGCACCCGCCGCAAGTAGTCGTTCTGGAACCGGCGATCAGGATCGAGCCGATCCCGCAGTGCGGTGAACTCGCCGAAGCGCGGGTAGACCCCGGAGAAGTACTCGGCGTCGCGCGTGTGCACCTTGCCCCAGTGCGGCCGCCCCTCG
>JABFXD010000899.1 GCA_013361925.1 Streptomyces sp.
TCGTATCTCGCCCTGCACCCCGACGGCCGCACGCTGTACACGGTGAACGAGCGCGAGCAGGGTGCCGTGACCGCCGTACGGCTCGCCGACCGCGAGATCCTCGGCAGCCGGAGCACCGGCGGCGGCGCCCCCTGCCATCTGTCGGTGCATCCGGGCGGGCACTGGCTGCTGAGCGCGAACTACGGCGACGGCAGTGTGGCCGTGCATCCCCTCGACGCATCGGGGGCGATCGGGGAGCGCGCCGACCTCGTCACGCACTCCGCGCCGAAGCCGGGGCCGGGCCAGGAGGGCCCGCACGCCCACCAGTTCGTCACGAGCCCGGACGGCGGCCATCTCCTCGCCGTCGACCTGGGCACGGACACCGTGTACACGTACCGCCTCGACGAGCGGACCGGGAAGCTCACCGAGGTCGCGCAGGCCCACACCCGGCCGGGGGCCGGGCCGCGGCATCTCACGTTCCATCCCGGCGGGCGGTACGCCTATCTGGCCAACGAGGTCGACAACACCGTCGCCGTCTGCGCCTACGACCCCGGCACCGGCCGCCTGACCATCGGCGAGGCGCAGTCCACGGGTACCGGCTCGGGCACCAACTATCCGGCGCAGCTCGTGGTGACGGCTGACGGGGCGTACGCCTACCTCGCCAACCGGGGCCACAACAGCCTCACGCGCTACGCGGTGGAGGCGGGCGGCGCCCGGCTCAGGCTCCTGGACACCGTGCCGGTCGCCGGTGACTTCCCGCGGCAGATCGCCCTGTCGCCGGACGGCACGCTGCTCTTCGCGGCGAACCAGCGGTCGGGCACGGTGAGCGTGTTCCGGGTGGACGCCGGCAGCGGTCGGCTGCGGCTCGCGGGCAGGCCGTTCGCGTCACCCGTCGCCGTCTGTGCGCTGCCGCTGTAGCGCGCGGGGGCAGGACGCCGAGGCGGCCTGGCCGAGCAGGACGTGCATGCGCTCGGTGAGCTGCGCGACGTCGTCGGCGGGCCGATGGAAGGCCAGGCGTACGTCGCCGTGCGCACGGACGCGTTCGATGCGCAGGGTCAGCCCGTGCCGGTCGACGGCGACGGGCTGGACCTTCACCGCGCCGTGCAGGCTGTCGGGTTCGACGAGCCGGGTGAGCCGCTCGACCGCGTCGGCGTGGCAGTCGGCGAGGTGCGTCAGCAGCCGGGCCTCGGCGCCGGCCAGCGGGTCGGGCGCGGCGGCGGCGAACTCGTCGAGGTCCACGACCACGGCACCGGACGGCTGCCGCAGCACGATCCGCGTGGTGGTGAACGCCAGCCGGTCGTCCTCGGGGGCGAACCAGCCGGCGAGCCACATACGGGCCCGGATACGGTTGCGCACGGGAACGGGCGAGACGTCGGCGAACTCCAGCACGGCGGACGGCTCTCCGCGCGGTGCGCAGATCGCCGCGGCGAGCAGGGCGCTGTCGTCGGGTATGTCGAGGAGCACCCGGCCGTCCTCGGCGACCGTGTGCGCGCCGACGAGCTCCTCTCGGCCGCCGTCCGCGGTCACCGCGCACGACCACGCGGCGGCGAGCACCGAGCGCGCCCGCTCCGCCGCGGAAGGCGCGGCCGTCCAGCTCGGGCTGTCATCCGTCCCAGCACCCATCCCAGAACCTCCTTAGGTAAGCCTTGCCTAACCTATCGGAGATCGGGGTGCACGCCAACCAGCACCCCCGAACCTTTGCGGAAGTTCAGACGCCGAGGACTCCCAGCAGCGCACGGGCGCACAGGTCACGCACCTGCTCCCGGGACAGTTCCGAGCCTCTCAGCCACTCCAGACACACGGCCGTGATGAAGGCCAGCCAGCCGCGCACGGCGAGGGTGGTCTCGGGCCGCGCCTCGAAACCGGCGCCGAACTCGGGATCCGCGGCCAGCGCCGCCAGAATCTGCCGCTCCTGCGCGGCCAGGGCCTGCTGATAGACCTTGCGTACGGTCTGGTCCCCGGCCGCGTCGGCACGGTGGAAGGCACGAAAGCCGTGCGCGTGGGCCTCGACGTACTCCAGGAACGTGTCGAGCCCCGCGGCCAGCTGCTCCCGCACCGGGATGCCGGGAACCGCCGCGGTCATCCGCAGCATCCGCGCGCTCTCGCGCTCGACGACCGCCGCGAAGAAGTCCCGCTTGGTCGGGAAGTAGTGGTAGAGCAGCCCGCGCGAGACGCCGGCGATCTCGGCGACCCGCTCGATCCACACGTCGTCGTACGGGCTCTCCGAGAACAGCCGCGCGCCGACGGCGAGGAGCTGTTCCCGGCGCTCCTCGGTGCTGAGCCGGCGACGGGTGCGCTCCCCCTGGTTGGCGGCCATGCCCGCACCTTATCCCGACCACGGTTCCTTTACTTGACGCCGGTTCAACAAGGGGACCAGACTTGTGCGCGTTATTGAACCCACGTACAACACGCCCCAACCCGCCCCCGTATCAAGGGAGATCGCGTCATGGCGGAGTCGAGCAACCGGACCGCGCTGCCCAAGGGGTTCCGCAGTGCCGAGCAGGGCTGGCCCGAGCTGCACCGGATCCCGCATCCGCCCCGACGGCTCCCGCTGCTCGGTGATGTGCTCGGGGCGAACCGGCGCACCCCGCTCCAGGACTCCCTGCGCTACGCCCGGCAGCTGGGGCCGATCTACCGGCGCAAAGCCTTCAACCGGGAGTTCGTGTTCGTCTGGGGCGCCCGGCTCGCGGCCGACCTCGCGGACGAGACGCGGTTCGCGAAGCACGTGGGGCTCGGGGTGGCCAATCTCCGGCCGGTCGCCGGGGACGGACTGTTCACGGCGTACAACCACGAGCCCAACTGGCAGCTGGCGCACGACGTGCTCGCCCCGGGCTTCAGCCGGGAGGCGATGGAGGGCTACCACCCGATGATGCTGGCCGTGGCGGCGCAGCTCACGGACCACTGGGACGCCGAGCTCGCGGCGGGTCGCACGGTGGACGTGCCCGGCGACATGACCAAGCTGACGCTGGAGACGATCGCGCGGACCGGTTTCGGCCATGACTTCGGCTCCTTCCAACGCTCCCGTCCGCATCCCTTCATCACCGCGATGGTGGGCACGCTGACCTACGCCCAGCGGCTCAACTCCGTGCCGTGGCCCGCGTTGTTGCGCCAGGCCGCGCGCCAGAACGACGCCGACATCTCCTATCTGAACCGCACGGTCGACGACCTCGTGCGGGAGCGCCGGAAGGCCGACGGCGGCGACGGGGATCTCCTGGACCGGATGCTGGAGACCTCCCACCCGGAGACCGGTGAGCGGCTGTCCTCGGAGAACGTCCGGCGTCAGGTGATCACCTTCCTGGTCGCCGGGCACGAGACCACCTCGGGCGCGCTCTCCTTCGCCCTGCACTATCTCTCCCGCCATCCGGAGGCCGCGGCCCGCGCCCGCGCGGAGGTCGACCGGGTGTGGGGCGACACGGAGACGCCCGGCTACGACCAGGTGGCCAAGCTGCGTCATGTACGCCGGGTCCTGGACGAGTCGCTGCGCCTGTGGCCGACCGCGCCCGCGTTCGCCCGGGAGGCCGTCGAGGACACGGTGCTGGCCGGGGAGCATCCGATGCGGCGGGGCGCGTGGACGCTCGTCCTCACCCCGATGCTGCACCGCGACCCCGAGGTCTGGGGCGCGGACGCCGAACACTTCGACCCGGACCGCTTCGACCCGAAGGCCGTACGCAACCGCGCCCCGCACACCTTCAAGCCCTTCGGCACGGGGGCGCGGGCCTGCATCGGCCGGCAGTTCGCCCTGCACGAGGCCACGCTGGTGCTCGGGCTGCTGCTCCGCCGCTACGAGCTGCGCGCCGACCCCGCCTACCGCCTGCGCGTGACCGAGCGGCTCACGCTGATGCCGGAGGGGTTGCGGCTGGGGCTGGAGCGGCGACGGGTG
>JABFXD010000872.1 GCA_013361925.1 Streptomyces sp.
GGACCGGCTCCCGGACCGGCTCCCGGTCTGGTTCCTCCACCGGCTCTTCCGTTGGTTCTTCCACTGGTTCATCCACTGCGGAGTTCATGTGGTCCCCCTGTGTCGACGTTGATCAGATCGTATGGGGAGCGCGACACGACTCCGGTCTTTGTCCTGCGAGTGGGAAAAGTCGCCGGTAACTCGTGCACAGCTTCTTCCCAGGTTCGGCGGTCACTGCTACGTTCCCCTCGAAAGCCCGACAGTTGGCGGCCGGTCCAGGCGGGGAGGGGCATGTGAGACGTATGACGGCACGTCCCGCGAACGCGCATCAGGCCCGGCTGCTCAAGCTGTTGCGCGACGGGGGTCCCAACTCCCGCGCCCAGCTGGGCGATCAGGTCGATCTTTCACGGTCCAAGCTGGCCGTGGAGGTGGACCGGCTCCTTGAGACGGGCCTGGTCGTGGCCGACGGACTCGCCGCCTCGCGCGGTGGCCGCCGCTCCCACAACATCCGGCTCAACCCGGGACTCCGCTTCCTCGGCGTGGACATCGGCGCGACCTCGGTCGACGTCGCCGTCACCAACGCCGAACTGGAGATCCTCGGCCATCTGAACCAGCCGATGGACGTCCGTGAGGGGCCGGTCGCGGTCTTCGAGCAGGTGCTGGCGATGGCCGCGAAGTTGCGGGCGACCGGTCTTGCGGAGGGTTTCGACGGTGCCGGTATCGGTGTGCCGGGGCCGGTGCGTTTTCCCGAGGGTGTTCCGGTGGCGCCGCCGATCATGCCGGGCTGGGACGGGTTCCCGGTGCGGGAGGCGCTCAGTCAGGAGCTGGGCTGTCCGGTGATGGTCGACAACGACGTGAACCTGATGGCGATGGGGGAGCAGCACGCGGGTGTCGCCCGTTCCGTGGGCGACTTCCTCTGCGTCAAGATCGGTACCGGTATCGGCTGCGGCATCGTCGTCGGTGGCAGCGTCCACCGCGGAGTCACCGGCAGCGCGGGCGACATCGGGCACATCCAGGCCGTACCCGACGGGCGTCCGTGCGCCTGCGGCAACCGGGGCTGCCTGGAAGCCCACTTCAGCGGGGCGGCCCTCGCCCGGGACGCCGTCGAGGCGGCCCAGCAGGGGCTGTCGGACGAACTGGCGAGCCGACTGGCGGCGAACGGCGGTCTCACCGCCGTCGATGTCGCCGCAGCGGCCGCCGCCGGTGACGCCACCGCCCTCGACCTGATCCGCGAGGGCGGCAATCACACCGGCCAGGTCATCGCCGGCCTGGTCAGCTTCTTCAACCCCGGCCTGGTGGTGATCGGCGGTGGCGTGACCGGCCTCGGCCACACCCTGCTCGCCGCGATCCGCACCCAGGTCTACCGCCAGTCGCTGCCGCTCGCGACCGGCAACCTGCCCATTGTTCTGGGGGAGTTGGGCCCCACCGCCGGAGTCATCGGCGCGGCCCGACTGATCAGCGACCACCTGTTCTCACCCGCGTAGACCCGACCTCCGTACAGCTCCGGTACCGCACCCCCTGCTTCGCCCTGCCCTGAAACCGGCCCGCACGCCCGCCAAGGGGACCTCATGGCACCAGAACCACCGCTGCTCAGCATGTCCGGAATCACCAAGTCGTTCCCCGGCGTCCGGGCCCTCGACGGCGTCGACCTGGAGGTCCAGGCCGGTGAGGTGCACTGCCTGCTCGGCCAGAACGGGGCCGGCAAGTCCACCCTCATCAAGGTCCTCGCGGGCGCCCACCAACCCGACGGCGGGATCATCACCTGGCGCGGTGAACCGGTCACCCTGCGCTCGCCCATCGCCGCCATGCGCCTCGGCATCGCCACCATCTACCAGGAACTCGACCTGGTGGAGCACCTGTCCGTGGCCGAGAACGTCCACCTCGGCCACGAGCCGACGGCCGCCGGCTTCGTCGTACGACGGCGCAGCGCGCGGGCTTCAACGGCCCAGCTGCTCAAGCGACTCGGGCACGCCGAGATCGATCCGGCGCGCCTGGTCGGCGAGTTGTCGGCGGCCCAGCAGCAGATCGTCTCGATGGCGCGGGCCCTCTCCCACGACGTACGGCTCATCGTGATGGACGAGCCCTCCGCCGCCCTCGACCCGGACGAGGTCGACAACCTCTTCCGCATCGTCGGCGACCTGACCGCCGACGGCGTCGCCGTCGTCTACATCTCCCACCGGCTGGAGGAGATCCGGCGCATCGGCGACCGGGTGACCGTGCTGAAGGACGGCCGGGCCGTGGCCGGTGGGCTGCCCGCCAAGACCACGCCGACGCGCGACGTCGTCGCGATGATGACCGGGCGCAACGTCGAGTACGTGTTCCCGGACCGGCCCGTCTCGGCTCCCGAGGGCACGCCGGTCCTTGAGGTACGGGGGCTCGCGCGGGACGGTGAGTTCGAGCCCCTCGACCTCACCGTGCACCCCGGGGAGATCGTCGGACTCGCCGGACTGGTCGGCTCGGGGCGCTCCGAGATCCTGGAGACGATCTACGGCGCGCGGAAGCCGGCGGCCGGTCAAGTGAGCGTCGACGGACGGCCGTTGCGGACCGGGAGCGTGCGCGCCGCCGTCCGGGCCGGACTGGGGCTCGCCCCCGAGGAACGCAAGGCGCAGGCGCTGCTCATGCTGGAGTCCGTCACCCGCAATGTCTCCGTCTCCTCCATGTCCCGCTTCTCACGCGGAGGTTGGCTCGACCGGAGCGCGGAGCGGGGCGCTGCCCGGGCGGCCACGCGCGAACTGTCGCTGCGCCCCGACAACCCCTCCGCGCCGGTCCGTACCCTGTCCGGCGGCAACCAGCAGAAGGCCGTCCTCGCCCGCTGGCTCCTGCGCGGCTGCCGGGTACTGCTCCTCGACGAGCCGACCCGCGGTGTCGACGTCGGCGCCCGCGCCGAGCTGTACGCGGTGATCCGCCGGCTCGCCGACGAGGGCCTGGCCGTGCTGCTGGTCTCCAGCGAGGTCCCCGAGGTGCTCGGCCTCGCCGACCGCGTCCTGGTGCTCCGCGAAGGGCGCGTCGTGCACACCGCGCCCGCCCGTGAACTCGACGAACACCGCGTACTCGACCTCGTCATGGAAGGAAGTCCGGCGTCATGACGCAGCATGCCTCCCCGCCGCGGGACAACACCGACAAGGTGCCGTCGACCGGTCAACCCCCCGTGTGGCGCGGCCTGTTCGCCCACGCCGATGTCCGCACGCTCTCGCTGCTCGGTGTCCTCGCCGCGCTGATCCTGGTCGGCGGAATCACCAAACCGGACGAGTTCCTCGACACCCGCAACCTCCAACTCGTCCTCACCCAGGCCTCCGTGATCGGCGTCGTCACGGTCGGCATGACCTTCGTGATCATGTCGGGCGGTATCGACCTGTCCGTCGGCGCGATCGTCGCCCTCGCCTCCGTGTGGGCGACCACCGTCGCCACCCAGGAGTACGGCTTCGGCGGCATCCTCCTCACCGCGGTCCTCGTGGGCCTCGGCTGCGGCCTGGTCAACGGACTGCTCATCGCGTACGGCGGGATGGTCCCGTTCATCGCCACCCTCGCCATGCTCGCCTCGGCGCGCGGCCTCGCCCTGCAGATCACCGACGGCAAGACGCAGATCGTCACCGTCGACAGCGTCCTCGACCTCGGTCTGCGCGACGCGTACGTCCTCGGCGTCCCGCCGCTCGTCATGGTCTTCGCCGTCGTCACCGTCATCGGCTGGCTGGTCCTCAACCGCACCACCTTCGGCCGCCGCACGGTCGCCGTCGGCGGCAACGCGGAGGCCGCCCGGCTCGCCGGCATCGACGTCCGCCGCCAACGCCTCTACCTCTACCTGCTGTCCGGGCTGTGCTGCGGCATCGCCGCCTTCCTGCTGATCATCCTGTCCGGCTCCGGCCAGAACACCAACGGCAA
>JABFXD010000552.1 GCA_013361925.1 Streptomyces sp.
GCCGTCCGGTCCGGGCCGCCAGCCGTTCTCGAAGGCCCGCCGGGCGATGTTCGGGCCGCTCGCGATGCGCTCCACACAGCCGCGCGAGCCGCACGCGCACGGGTCGCCGTCCATGTCCACGCTGATGTGGCCGATGTGTCCGGCGTTTCCGGTGGGGCCCGGGTGCAGTCGGCCGCCCAGGACCAGGCCGCCGCCGACGCCCGTCGACACCACCATGCACAGCGCGTTGGCGTGGCCGCGCGCGGCGCCCTGCCAGTGCTCGGCCGCCGTGATGGCCACGCCGTCGCCGATCAGCTCCACCGGCAGTCCGCCCGTCGCCTCCCGGACCCGCCGGACCAGCGGATAGTCGCGCCAGCCCGGCACGTTGACCGGGCTCACGGTGCCGGCGGAAGCGTCCACGGGGCCCGCGCTGCCGATCCCGAGGGCCGAGGCGCGTCCCCACAGCGGCGACACGGTGAGTTCGCCGAGCACCTCCTCGACGGCCCGCATGACGGTCTCCCCGTCCTCCCGGGCGGGCGTGGCGCGCTGCGCGCGGACCAGGATGTGGCCGCGGTCGTCGACCAGCGCGCCGGCGATCTTGGTGCCGCCGATGTCGAGCGCTGCCACGAGGTCGGTGTGCATCAGTGTCAGATCTCCCCGTCAACCATGAGAAAGAGCGGGCCGTTCCGGAGTGGGGGCACGGAGACGGCAATTGCGGTGGACAGTGTCCCCCGCATCTGACAACGTTGTCCAGGCTCTATGCTCGACGCCACATCCTCATACAAAATCATGGACGCCGCATCCCTCCCCGGGGATGGCCCCTGGACAACCCGTGGACGACAGGACAGGACGCCGTATCGTGCCCGAGACCACCCGCCGCGCAGACCGAATCGCCGCCACGCGTTACGGCAACCGTCCGACGATGAAGGACGTGGCAGCACGCGCCGGAGTGGGCCTCAAGACGGTGTCCCGCGTGGTCAACGGCGAGCCGGGCGTCACCCCGGAGACCGAGCGCCGGGTCCAGGAGGCCATCGACGCGCTCGGCTTCCGGCGCAACGACAGCGCGCGCGTGCTGCGCAAGGGCCGAACCGCCAGCATCGGCCTGGTCCTCGAAGATCTCGCCGACCCGTTCTACGGCCCGCTCAGCCGCGCGGTCGAGGAGGTCGCCCGCGCCAACGGAGCCCTGCTGATCAACGGCTCCAGCGCCGAGGACCCGGACCGTGAGCAGGAGTTGGTGCTGGCGCTGTGCGCCCGCCGGGTGGACGGCCTGGTGGTCATCCCGGCCGGCGACGACCACCGCTATCTGGAGCCGGAGTTGAAGGCGGGCGTGGCCACGGTGTTCGTGGACCGGCCGGCCGGCCAGATCGACGCCGACGTGGTCCTGTCCGACAACTACGGCGGGGCCCGCGACGGCGTCGCCCACCTGATCGCCCACGGACACCGCCGGATCGGCTTCATCGGCGACATGCCCCGCATCCACACCGCCGCCGAGCGCCTGCGCGGCTACCGGGCCGCCATGGAGGACGCCGGGATAGCGGTCGAGGAGAAGTGGATGTCCCTCGGGGTCACCGACCCGGAGCGGGTGCGCCGGGCCGCCGAGGAGATGCTGTCCGGGCCCGACCCGGTGACCGCGGTCTTCGCGGGCAACAACCGGGTGACGGTGACCGTGGTCCGCGTCCTCGCCGAGCAGTCGCGCCAGGTCGCCCTGGTCGGCTTCGACGACATCGAGCTCGCCGATCTCCTCCAGCCGGGCGTCACCGTCGTCGCCCAGGACGCCGCCGCCCTCGGCCGTACCGCCGCCGAGCGGCTGTTCCGGCAGTTGGACGGCACGCTGATCACCCCGGAGCGGATCGAGCTGCCGACCCGGCTGATCACCCGCGGCTCGGGGGAACTGCCGCCGGCGGACTGAGGCCGTGCCCTTGAGCGACCTCACCCTGGAAGCGCTCGGTCTGGCCGAGGCGCCGCGCGATCACCCGCTGCTCTACCCGGGCGCGTGGCCCCCGGACTCCGGACTCCTCGACGGGGACCGGCTGTTGCCCCTCGACCGCCTCGTGCACGAAGACCGCGTCCCCGTCCTCGCCGTCGGCTCCAACGCCAGTCCGGCCCAACTGCGGCACAAGATGGCCGAGCACGGGATCGTCTCCCCGGTCCCGATGGTGCGCACCCGCGTCACGGGCATCGACATCGGCGTCTCCGCGCACGTCAGCCGCCTGGGCTATGTGTCGGCCTCCCCCGTCGAAGCGCCGGGAACCGTACGGGAGTTGTTCGTCACCTGGCTCGACGCCGAGCAACTCGCGGTCGTCGACGCGAGCGAGGGCGCGCAGCTGGCGGCCGGGAACTACCGGCGGGCCTGGCTGCCCGCCCCCGAGGTGCGGTTCGAGCTCGCGGACGGCACCGCCCTGCCGGGCGCGTACGTGTACGTCAACACGCACGGCGTGCTGCACGACGGCACCGGCGCCCCGCGCGGCCATCCGGGCCAGCGACCGCTGCTCACCGAACTCCTCGTCGGGTCGGCCCGGTTGAGGGAACTGTTCGGTGTCACGCCCGAGGAGTTCTGCGCCCGGGCGCGCGCCGACCGGCAGCTGTGCCAGGAGGGCACGCGGCTCTTCCGGAGGGAGAAGCTGGTGACCGACTCCGGCCTGGAGCGGTACACCGCGGATCAGCACACGGGCAGGCCCGGCACCGGCTCGTCGTTGTCGCCGCCCCTGAGGTAGACGTCGCTGACGAAGACGCCGGTGTTGCCGCTGTCGTCGTCCGTCTTCGCCCACCAGACGTTGGTCCACTCGCCGTAGGTCTCACGGCGGCCGAGGTTCTGCTGGCAGTAGAAATAGTTGGTGCCCGCGTTGAGGACGCCGGCCTTGGCGCCGGAGGCGGTGTAGGAGTCGGCGGTCTTCCAGACCTGGCAGTCGTACTTGCCGCCGCCCGCGGAGACGCAGGACGCGGCGGGGGTCGTCTCGCCGGGGCCGTCGTCGCCGGACGTGGGAGTGCCGCCCGAAGTCCTGGTCGGAGCAGGGCTGGTGGCCCGCGCGGTGGGCTTGCTGTCCGCCGTACGCGTCGCGGACGGAGTCGGCGTCGGTGTCCTCTTGCCGCCCTTCTCGGTGGGTTCGGGCTCATCCGTGCGCACGGCGTCCCCACGGCCGCTCGCCGCCCTCGTGACCTCGACGTCGGTGACGGAGGACGTGGAGCGCGCGTCGGTGTCCGAGTCGCGCGAGTCGTTCAGCAGGGCCACCGTCGCTCCGGCCGACGCGAGCAGGACGGTGACGGCCGCGGCCACCAGCAGGACGGGGCGCCTACGACGGGCGGGGCGGGCGGCGTCCATGGGACCGGTGACGACCGGTGTCCCCTGGTCGGGCGGCGGCCCGAACCCCGGCGGCACCGACGGCACGCTGTGCTCCGTCACCACGGGCGGCGCCTCCACCGCCGTACCCCGCAGCCGTGTCGTGGCGGCGTCGGCCGCCCCCGAATCCGCGACGCCCTGGAGCAGTTGCCGGGCCTCCTCCGCCTCCGGGCGCGCCTCGGGGCGCTTGTCCAGGAGCCGCTGGAGGACGGGACCGAGCGCCCCCGCGCGCGTGGGCTCGGGCAGGGGCTCGGTGACGATGGCGGTGAGCGTGGAGAAGGTCGACGTGCGTCGGAAGGGCGAGGAGCCCTCGACCGCCGCGTACAGGGTGGCGCCCAGGGCCCAGACGTCCGAGGCGGGGCCGGGATCGGCGCCCTGTGCGCGTTCGGGCGCCAAGTAGTCCAGGGAGCCGACGAGTTCGCCGCTGCGGGTCAGGTGGGTGGCCGAGCCATCGCCCGGGTCGTCCATCGTGGCGATGCCGAAGTCGGTGAGGACCACGCGGCCCGACCGGTCGAGCAGGATGTTGCCGGGCTTCACG
>JABFXD010000668.1 GCA_013361925.1 Streptomyces sp.
CTCGACCTCCACCGCCGTGCACGCCCACAACGCAACCGCCGCCTCCAGCCGGCCCTCCGCCGCCATACGCCGCCCGCCCCACGACCGCCGCCCCCACTCACCCAGCCCTCCGCCGCCCGACGCGCGGCCAAAGCCCCGCCCGCCCTTCCCCGACGGACGCGCAGTCACCGCCCCCTCCCCGCCCTCCGTCGCCTACCTCACCCCGCCCCCCGCCTCCTGCCTCGCGGTCGCCGTTGGGCCGCCCGTGGTCGGGGGTGTCGGGGACGGGCCGGATGGGGCGGAGGCGGTGGTCGTGGGGGCTGGGCTCACCGCTCCGGCGGCGCGTTCGAGCAGGGTCAGTCGGGCCGCGGCCGTCTTGAACAGGGGCTGTTTGGAGACCGGGTCCCAGTCGGTGACCGTCGTCTCGTTCGCCGCCCGGCCGCCGTCCTTGCCGGGGCGGTCGCCCTCCGGGGTGTCCCAGTAGCCGTAGTGGAAGGGCAGGAACAGCATGCCGTCGCGGATGCCCGTGATCCGCAGGCGGCCGCGCAGCGAGCCCCGGCGGCTGGTGACCTCGACCAGGTCGCCCTCCGCCACACCGTGCCGCCGCGCCTCCCCGGTGGAGATCTCCACCCACACCTCCGGTGCGGCGGCGTTGAGCTGCGGGGTGCGGCCGGTCTTGGTGCGGGTGTGGAAGTGGTAGATCGTGCGGCCGGTGTTCAGCTGCAACGGGTAGGTGGGGTCCGGGAGTTCGTCCGGGGGTACGTAGTCCGCCGGCTTCAGTACGGCCTTGCCGTCCGGGTTCAGCGCCCGGTAGTCGGACTCCGTCATCGAGTCGCCGGTCATCACGTCCTTGCCGTACGTCTCGCAGATCTGCGGCGCGGCCCAGGTGATGCCGTCGGTGTAGAGCCGTTCGGTGCCCTCGCGCGAGGCGCTGGTGCAGGGCCACTGGATGCCGCCCGCCTCGCGCAGCCGGTCGTAGGACAGGCCGGTGTAGTCGCAGGGGCGGCCCCGGCTGCACTCCTGCCAGGCCCGGAACGCCGACTCGGGGTCGTGCCAGGAGACCAGCGGCCCGTCGTCCCGGTCACGGAAGTCCATGCGGCGGGCGTAGTCGAGCAGGATGTCGAGGTCGGGGCGGGCCTCGCCGGGCGGTTCGACGGCCTTGTCGGAGAGGTGGACCGTGCGGTCGGTGTTGGTGAACGTGCCGGTCTTCTCGCCCCAGGTCGCGGCGGGCAGGACGACGTCCGCGAACTGGGCGGTCTCGGTCAGGTACAGGTCCTGGACGACCGTGAACAGGCTGTCGCGGCGCAGGATGCCGCGGATGCGGTGCAGTTCCGGCAGGGACACCGCCGGGTTGGTGCCGGAGATCCACAGCAGCCGGATGTCGCCCTGCTCGGCCTTGGCGAAGATCTCCATCGCCGGGGTGGGCGGCGCGTCGTGCGGGATACGGGACGGCTCCACGTTCCAGACCCGGGCGAGGTCGGCGACATGGTCGTCGTTCTGCCAGTTGCGGAAGCCGGGCAGATCGCCGTCGGCCCCGCACTCACGGGTGTTCTGGGCGGTGGGCTGGCCGTTCATCTGGAGCACCCCGCAGCCGGGGCGGCCGAGCATGCCGCGCAGCAGCTGGAGGTTGTTGACCTGGCAGGCGGCGGCCGTGGCCTGGTGGGACTGGTAGACGCCCTGGAGCACGGTGGACAGCAACCGCTCGGCGCCGCCCAGGAGTTCGGCCGCCTCGGTGATTTTCGCGGCCGGTACGTCACAGATGCCGGCGGCCCAGGCGGGGGTGCAGTCGGCGACGCGGGCGGCGAGGTCGTCGTAGCCGACGGTGTGGGCCCCGACGTAGGCGTGGTCGACCCGGTCGGTACGGATGATCTCGTGCAGGAGGGCGTTCAGCAGGGCCACGTTCGTGCCGGAGCGCGGGGCGAGGTGGACGGTGGCGTGACGGGCGACCGGCGTGGGGCGCGGGTCGACGCACAGCAGCCGCGGCGGATCCCCGCCCGCCAGCCGGTCCAGCACCCGCATCCACAGCACCGGCTGGGTCTCGGCCATGTTGTGCCCGAACAGGGCGATGACATCGGCGTGGTCGACGTCCGTGTACGAGGCGGGCTGGCCGTCGCAGCCGAAGGTCTCCTTCAGCGCCTCGGCGGCGGTCGCCGTGCACAGCCGGGTGTTGCCGTCGAGGTGGTTCGTGCCCAGGCCGGCGCGGACGATCACCGCGAGGGTGTAGTACTCCTCCAGGAACAGCTGACCGCTGGTGTAGAAGCCGAGCGCGTCGGCGCCCCGCTCGGCCAGCAGCCGCCGGGTGCGGTCGACGATCCGCTCCATGGCGGTGTCCCAGTCACAGGGGACGAGATGGCCGCCCTCCCGGACCAGCGGGGTGGTCAGCCGGTCCGGGGAGTGGTTCGCCTGCCAGCCGAACAGGTCCTTCGGTCCCAGCCGGCCGTGGTTGACCCGGTCCCGGGACCGGCCGCGTACGCCGACGATCCGGCCGTCGGCGACCGCGATGTCCATCGCGTCGCCGTTGGAGTGCAGCAGCGATGCCGTCGGCACCCACCGCTGCACCCCCTCCGCGGTGACACCGGGCGCCAGATAGGAGTCGACGCGCACGGGCCACGTACCGTCACGGTCGTAGGGGGTGCGCTCGCCCCAGGGCTGCGCGATCCGGTCCACCTCGGGCTGCACGACGCTCACGACCTCTCGACTGGGTATGACAGGCCTCTCGGCCGAGGTCAGCTAGACCTCACAGCTCGGATCACCGGCCTCCCGGCCGGATCAGAGGGACGTCATGCCCGGGTCCTCGGGGCGGATCCGCCCGCGCCAGCCACCGCTGTCGCCGCTGCTCTCGACGTAGTCCTTGAAGCGGCGCAGGTCGCCGGAGACCCGGCGGTCGATCATGCCGAGCGCGTCCGCGCTCCGTTCGGCGACGCCGCTGGGCTCGACGTCCATGGTCAGCTCGACCTTGGTGTGCATGTCGTCCACCCGTTCGAAGCGGACCGAGCCACGCTGCTGGGTGTCGCCGCCGACGGAACGCCAGGTGATCCGGTCGTCGGGCAGCTGGTCGACGATCTCGGTGTCGAACTCGCGCCGGACGCCACCGATGCTGGTGGTCCAGTGGTTGTGCCGGTCGTCGAGCTGCGTCACCTCGTCGACGCCCTCCATGAACTTCGGGAACTCCTCGAACTGGGTCCACTGGTTGTACGCCCGGTGCAGCGGCACCTCCACCTCGACCGCCTTCTTGACCGTGCTCATGGGTTCCTCCCTCATCGCTTGCTTGTGTGCACCGCGCCGAGTACCCGGGAGGCGTCACCTCACCCCGGCGGGGAACCCGGCCGGTGACGAAAGAGGTGCCGATCGTGAACGACCGCAGCGACCCCGACGACGTGGTGCTCTCCCCGCACGAGCGGCTGACGCTGCGCCGTATCGAGGCGGAACTGAGCGGCGACCGCCGCCTGACCCGCCGTATGCGCCGGCTCCTGCACCAGCCCGCCGACCGCCTGCACCACCGCCCCGGCCGCCCGGTCCCCCGTCGCGCGCTGCCGCTGTCCACGGCCGCCCTGCTGAGCGCCTCGATGTTCCTCGTCGTCATGGGCGTCCGCACCTCCGACCCCGTGCTCCTGTGGTGCTTCGCCGCGCTGTGGCCGCTGACCCTGCTCCAGGCGTTCCGGCTGCTGTGCCGCGTCACCGAGGCCGGGCCCGAGGCGAGGACCAGGTCCGGGGAGCACGGCACTCCGTGGCGGTGAACCCCGCGCGGGGGCAGAACCCGAGGAACCCCAGCGCAGAGGCGCCGCAACCACAGAACAGGAGACGGCCATGGACGCCGACGCAGGACTGAAGGGACTGAAGGGGTCGTACTGGCTCGA
>JABFXD010000488.1 GCA_013361925.1 Streptomyces sp.
ACATCTGCACCCATCAGCAGTGCCCGGTGGCCAGCGTCTCGGGCGGCACCATCAACTGCAACTGCCACGGCAGCAAGTTCAGCATCACGGACGGCTCGGTGGCCCACCCGCCGGCCACCCAGCCCCTGGCCGAGAAGAAGATCACGGTCGACGGCGACTCGATCCAGCTGGCTTAGTCCACTCACCCAGTCCACTCACCCATTCCGCTCACCTAGTCCCAGAGCGCGCCGAGGGTCGCCAGCTCGCTCTGGTACTCGATCCGGTCCGCCCACTCGACGGGCCAGGCGTCGACCCCGTGGTACGCCCCGGCGAACGCACCCGTCAGACACGCGATCGAGTCGGAGTCGCCGGACGTGCAGGCGGCCCTGCGCAGGGCCGTCACCGGCTCGTCGACGAAGAGCAGGAAGCACAACAGCCCGGTCGCCAGGGCCTCTTCGGCGATCCATCCCTCGCCGGTGGCGAGGCACGGATCGGTCTCCGGCGAGACGGTACGGACGGCGTCCCGCAGCCGGTCCAGGATCTCCAGGCACTCGTCCCAGCCGCGCGCGATGAAGTGCTCGGCCGAGGGGTCCTGGCTCCGCGTCCACAGATCACCGAGCCAACGCTCGTGGTAGCGGGTGCGGTTCTCGATGGCGTACGACCGCAGCAGCCCGACGAGGCCGGTCGGCTCGGCTCCTTGTGCGAGCAGCCGTACGGCGTGCGCGGTGAGGTCGGACGCTGCGAGGGCGGTCGGGTGCCCGTGGGTGAGCGCGGACTGCAACTGGGCGGCGCCGGACCGCTGTTCGTCACTGAGGCCCGGGGCGAGCCCGATGGGGGCGACGCGCATGTTGGCACCGCAGCCCTTGGATCCGATCTGGCTGGCGTCCTGCCAGAGGCGACGCTCGTCCTTCAGCAGATTGCAGGCGGTCAGACACGTGCGCCCCGGCGCCCGGTTGTTCTCCGGCGACTGGTACCAGTCCACGAACTCCTCGCGCAGCGGCCGCTCCAGCCGCAGCGGCCCGAGCAGCCCACGGTCCATGGCCGTCCGCAACCCGCGCCCGAGAGCCAGCGTCATCTGGGTGTCGTCGGACACGAGCGCCCGCTCCGGCAGCTGCATCTCCCGCCACGGCCCGCACTTGGCGAGGATCGACGGGACGTCGTTGAACTCGGTCGGGAATCCGAGCGCGTCCCCGAGGGCGAGCCCGATCAGCGTGCCGGTCGCGGCGCGCTTCCTGACGGTGGTGGCGGTCATGTGGGGCGTCCTTCCCGGGACGGTCGGAGGAGGGGCGGGTGCAGGGCGGTGGCGGATCCCGCGCGGTAGAGCGCCGCAGGCTTGCCGCGTCCGCCGGTCAACTTCGCGGCGCCGGGGACCTGTTCGACGAAGCCGGGCGTGGCGAGCACCTTGCGGCGGAAGTTGGGCCGGTCGAGGGTCGTGCCCCACACGGTCTCGTAGACCTGCTGGAGCTCGCCGAGGGTGAACTCGGCCGGGCAGAAGGCGGTGGCGAGACGGCTGTACTCCAGCTTGGCGCCGACCCGTTCATGGGCGTCGGCCAGGATCCGGTCGTGGTCGAAGGCGAGCGGCCGGGCCTGGTCGTACGGCACCCAGCGGGCATCGGTCGCGTCGCTGCCGCCGTGCGGTTCGGGTGGGTCGGGCAGCAGCGCGGCGAAGGCGACGGAGACGACCCGCATCCGGGGGTCACGGCCGGGCTCGCTGTAGGTCCGCAGTTGCTCAAGGTGCAGCCCGGAGACGTCGAACAGGCCGGTCTCCTCGGCGAGTTCACGCCGGGCGGCCGTCTCGGCCGACTCGTCCGGCAGCACGAAGCCGCCGGGCAGCGCCCAGTGGCCGGCGTACGGCTCCTGTCCGCGCTCGACGAGCAGGACGTGCAGGGCGCCCTCGCGCAGGGTGAGGACGGCGAGGTCGACGGTGACGGCGAAGGGTTCGTAGACGTGCTTGTCGTAGTCGGCCACAACCACCCCCCCTCTCTTAATAGTCAGTACGACTATAAAGAGAGGGGGCGGGTTCGCACAACCCGGGTAAATGGGTTCGCGCAACCCGGGTAACCGCTACCGCATGGGCGAGATCCTCGTGGGCACGTGTTCGTGGACGGACCGGGCGTTGACCGGCAGCGGCTGGTATCCGCCGGGGCGGCGGGACGCCGAGGGGCGGCTGCGGCACTACGCCGGGCAGTTCCCTGTCGTCGAGGTCGACTCGGCGTACTACGCGCTGCCTGACGCCCGCACGAGCGCCTTGTGGGCCGAGCGGACCCCGCCCGGCTTCGTCTTCGACGTGAAGGCGTTCTCGCTGCTCACCGGTCATCCGACCCGGAGTTCCGTGATGCCGGACGGGCTGCCCGCCGACCCCGGGGACCCCGCGGTGCTCGACGCGGTGTGGGCGCGCTTCGCCGAGGGGATCGAGCCGCTGCGGGCGGCCGGGCGGCTCGGCGGTGTGCTGTTGCAGTTCCCGCCGTGGTTCCGGCCCGGGCGGTGGGCCGGGGCGTTTCTGCGGGAGTGCGCCGAGCGGACCGCCGGGTGGCCGGTCTCCGTGGAGTTCCGGCATCCCGGCTGGTGGCGCAGGGAGTGGGCGGACGTGACCGCCGCGCTGCTCGCCCGGTACGGCATGACGGCCGTGGCCGTCGACATGACGCAGACCCTCCCCTCCTCGATCCCGCCCGTCGCTCCCGTCACCTCGCCGCGGCTGTCCGTCGTCCGCTTCCACGGACGCAGCGCCTCATGGGGCACCGGGAGCAAGGAGGACCGGTTCCGGTACGCGTACCGGGAGGCCGAACTCGCCGAGTGGCTGCCCCGGTTGCGTTCACTGGCCGGGCGGGTCGACCAACTCCACGTACTGTTCAACAACTGCTGCGGCACCGCCGCCGTCCACGCCGCCGAAACAATGAAACGCCTGCTGACCAACGCCGCCCCGACCCCCACCCCGGTCTCACCCGGCTCGCGCAGCACACGGTGACCCCCGAGCCGGGATCACCCCGGCAGGGAATCCCGGCGCCCCAGAAAAGCCAGCAGCCGAACCTCGGCCGGTGCACAGGAACCCACCACCACCGGCTCGGCGAACCGCACCCCCCGGTCCTCCACCGCGACCACGCATCGCGCGATCGGCAGCAACTCGGCCGCGAGGGCGGCCGGGAGAGGGCGGGACCTGCCGCACGCCTGGGCGACGTCCCAGCCGTGCACGGCGATCTCGACGGCGCCGACCGCGCCCATCACCCGCACGTCCAGCGGCCGTTCACCGACCAGCACCTCGTCGCCCGGTCCGGCCGCCCAGGCGCCGAGCACCGCACGCGCGCGGGTGCGGAACCCGCAGACCCGGTCGGTGTGCGGCAGCAGCCCGATGCGTCCGCCGGTCAGCCCCTCGTACAGCGCGTCCAGGGAGTCGTCGAGATGGTCGAGCAGCTCCCCCAGGTCCCACTCGGCGCACGGAGTGATCCGGCCGAGGCCCGCGCTCCCGGCCTCGGCGACGCTCCCCAGCGCGTAGGCGAGCGCACGCTCCAGCAGCTCCCCGGCGTTCACGACAGCACCTCCGGCAGACCGAAGCAGGGCGTGTGCGGTGGCCGTCCACGTGTCGGGGCGCCCACCGCGGGGTCCCTCAGCGGCTCCCCAGGCGCCCACGACGGGCTCTGGGGCCCCGGGGGCAGCGGAGGCCGCCTACGGCTCTCCAGGGCCGTCTGACGCATGCTGTGGGGATCCTCGGCCCCGCCCGCCGAGTCCGCCGTGTCCACCGTCCGTACCCGTGCCTCGCGGTCCGCCGTCGTGGTCATGTCCGCTCCCTTCGCCCGTGTGGGGTACAGACCGGCGGAAGCGCGGAAACGAATCGGCCGGCCCCGGAGAGATATCCGGAA
>JABFXD010001083.1 GCA_013361925.1 Streptomyces sp.
CCGGGACGACACCCTTCTGGTAGAAGGGCTCGGCGACCGTCTTGCTGGTGCCGCCGCCCGCACCGGAGGTGAACGCGCCGGGGAAGTCGGTCCAGCTCTTGCCGTCCGCGGACAGCGTGGCCTTCTCGGTGCCCCAGCCGGTCTCCCACAGGTACTTGTCGCCCTTGCCGACCGCCAGCGAGGTACCGCCGACCGCCGTCACCCAGGCCGAGTTGGCCGGGGTGTCGACCTGCTTCGTACCGGTGTTGGCGACCTCGTCGCCGTTGTCGCCGGAGGAGAAGTAGAAGCCGATGCCCTCGACCGCGCCGAACTGGAAGACCTGGTCGTAGGCGGCCGCGAGGTCCGGCGTCTGGTTGGCCTCGATGTCGCCCCAGGAGTTGGAGACGATGTCGGCGAGGTGGTTGTCGACGATCTTGCTGAGCGAGTCCAGCAGATCGTCGTCGTAGCAGGACGCCGCGCCCACGTACGTGATCTGCGCGTCCGGCGCGACCGCGTGCACGGCCTCGACGTCGAGGGTCTCCTCGCCGTACCAGCCGGAGGCGTCGCACTCGTCGGCACCGGTGTGCGTGTAGTTCTTGGGCAGGACCTGCTTCAACTGGCCCGTGGTGTAGGCCGCGTCGCCGTGCTTCTTCGCGTAGGTGGCCGCGTCGTAGGCGATGGTCGGGGAGGCGAACGCGTCCGTGATGGCGACGCGCACCCCCTTGCCCGTGTACTTGCCCGCCCCGTAGGCGGCACGCAGCTGCTTGCCGGTGTAACCCTGCACGGCGTACGGGATCTTGGTGCCGTACGCGTCGGGCAGCGTGCTCGCGATGTTGGAGCCGTAGTACGACGAGAACGGGCCGGAGTTCTTGAACACGGCTCCGGGGCCCGGCAGTTGCTCGTCGTGGTCGGCCTTGTGCGGGGCGTTGTCCAGGCCGGTGACGGTCAGGACGGCACCGTTCAGGCTCTCCGGCGCGGACGCCGACTTCGAGGGCGCGCGGTAAGTCTTGCTGCCCTTGGCGTAGTTGTGCAGCTGGGTGCCGAACGCCTTCTCGGCGGCGGCCACGTCACCGGTGACGGAGACGTAGTGCTGCGAGACGCCGGTGACCTTCAGACCGGCCGACGTCAGCCAGGACTTCACGGCGGCGACCTGGGCCTTCGTCGCGCCGAAGCGGGACTGCGCCTGACCGGCGCTCAGGTACCTGCCGTACGACGCCGAGGACGGGTCGGACACCGACTTCGCGTACGCGGCGAGGCCGGCCGCGTCCTTGCCCGCCAGATAGACCCGGGCCGAGACCCGCGAACTGTCGGCGGTGGCACCCTTGTCGGCCTTGGTCGTGGCCCACGCGGGCTTCGTTCCGGACAGCGTGTCACGGGCCGGGGAGTCCGAGGCGTGCGCCGCGGGTATACCGAGCGCGAGCGCGCCGGCGATCATCGGCAGTGTCGCTGCCATGCTCACTCCGGCGCGCGTTCTTGCGCGGTTGGATCTCATGGAACCCCCTGTATGCGGTTCGTCGCGAGTGGATCACTCGCCGGGGGCCACTCTTTCGACGAACCGTTCATGCGAGGGGAATACGAATCCCAAGAAGAGCCCAATTAACCTAATGACAAGGCCATTTGAGGGTTAACACGCTATGAGGACCGAGGGGAAACCCTCTATGGCGAGCCGCCGCGCGCTATGAACGCGGTTTCGCGCCCCGCTCCTTGAGCATGTCCGTCATCAGCTCGATCTCGGACTCCTGGGCGTTCACCATGCCCTGCGCGATGTCCTTCTCCACCTTCACCGTGCAGCGCGCGACACAGCCCTCGGCCATGTGGATGCCGCCCTTGTGGTGCTCGGTCATCAGCTGCAGATAGAAGATCTCGGCCTGCTTGCCGCTGAGCTTCCGGAGTTTCCTCAACTCGGTGTTGGTCGCCATGCCCGGCATCAGCGCGCCGTCCTTGCCGTCGGCCATGCCGCCCATGTCCATCCAGGTCATCGGCGGGTCGGACGACACCTTCGGCAGCTCCCACAGATCCAGCCAGCCCAGCAGCATGCCGCGCTGGTTGGCCTGCGTCTGCGCGATGTCGAACGCGAGCCTGCGCACGTCCTCGTTCTTCGTGCGGTCGCGCACGATGAACGACATCTCCACCGCCTGCTGGTGGTGCACCGCCATGTCCCGCGCGAAGCCCGCGTCCGCGGAGTCGGCGGTGGGCGTGGCCGTGGAGTCGTCGCCGTCGGCGACCGCGTAGGTGACCGCGCCGGCCGCGACGAGCACTGCCGCCGCGGTCCCCGCGATCCAGCCGACCTGCCTCACTGCGCCTTACCGCCCGTGCACACCGCGCCCTTCTCCGGCGTCTGCTCGCCCTGGACGTACTTCTCGAAGAACTTCGCCACGTTCGGGTCGCTCGCGCTCGTCACCGTCCGCTGGTGGCCCCACGCCGTCAGCATGATCGGGTCCGCCTGGTCCTCGTACGGGCTCATCAGCGTGTACGGCGTCGCCTTCACCTTCGCCGCGAGCGCCTCCACGTCGGACTTCTTGGCCTTGCTGGTGTACGTCACCCAGACCGCGCCGTGCTCCAGCGAGTGCACCGCGTTCATGTTGTCGAGCGCCTTGGTGTAGACGTCGCCGTTGCAGTTCTGCCAGACCGCGTTGTGGTCACCGCCGGCCGGGGGCGTCATCGGGTACTTCACCGTCTTGGTGACATGCGTCTGGCTCAGCTTCGCCGACCACGTCTTCACGCCGTCCTTGCCCGTGGTCCAGTGCCCCGGGTTCTTCGAGTCGGACGCGGTGCTGCTGTCGTCGTCCTGCGACTGCACGAGCACGACGGCGCCGACGACGAGAGCGGCCACGACCGCCACGCTCGCCCCGATCGTGAGGAGCCGGTTGCGGCGCTCGCGAGCCTGCTCGGCCCGCCGCATCTCGGCTATACGCGCCTGCCGTGCGGCGGATTCCTTCTTCTTGGCGGAGCCCATGGGGTTGTGTCCTTCTGGGGAAAGGGGGCCGATCGGGTCCGCTGATCGTAATAGGGAGGACCGGGTCTCTCGTAGGGCGGGCACAGGAATGGCCGAAGATCGGGTTCCGCTCACGCCCCGGGCCTCGCAGGTTGCGGCCCGCCCGGCATTACTTCCGCGCGTCCGAGCAGGCAAGATGGGCGCAGAACAGTACACCTGTCGGACGTGAGGCGTTCAACCGGGCGTCGGCCTGCCGATCATGGTCCGCAACACGGATGAAATGGTGTTGTGGTGGGATGCTCAGGTGCCCGACCGTCTCTCGCGGGACCGGAGGCAGGCGGCCTGACCAGCAAGGATGGGGAAGCGGAAGATGGACAAGCAGCAGGAGTTCGTGCTCCGGACGTTGGAGGAGCGCGACATCCGGTTCGTACGCCTGTGGTTCACGGACGTGCTGGGCTTCCTCAAGTCCGTCGCCGTGGCCCCGGCCGAGCTGGAACAGGCCTTCGACGAGGGCATCGGCTTCGACGGCTCGGCGATCGAGGGCTTCGCCCGGGTCTACGAGTCCGACATGATCGCCAAGCCGGACCCGTCGACGTTCCAGATCCTCCCCTGGCGCGCGGAGGCCCCCGGTACGGCCCGGATGTTCTGCGACATCCTGATGCCGGACGGCTCCCCGTCCTTCGCGGACCCGCGCTACGTGCTCAAGCGCGCGCTGGCCCGCACCTCCGACCTGGGCTTCACCTTCTACACCCACCCGGAGATCGAGTTCTTCCTCCTGAAGGACAAGCCGCTGGACGGCACCCGCCCGACCCCGGCCGACAACTCCGGATACTTCGACCACACCCCGCAGAACATCGGCATGGACTTCCGCCGCCAGGCGATCACCATGCTGGAGTCGATGGGCATCTCGGTCGAG
>JABFXD010000992.1 GCA_013361925.1 Streptomyces sp.
CGATGTGTTCGGCCTGCGGGACGCCATGTTCCGCGGCGAGAAGATCAACCTCACCGAGGGCCGGGCGGTCCTGCACACCGCGCTGCGGGCGGCGCGGGACGCGGTGGTCGAGGTCGACGGCGAGAACGTGGTCCCGCAGGTGCACGCCGTCCTCGACAAGATGAGCGCCTTCGCCGACCGGGTCCGCTCGGGCGAGTGGACCGGCCACACCGGCAAGCGCATCAGGAACGTCGTCAACATCGGCATCGGCGGCTCCGACCTCGGCCCCGCGATGGCGTACGAGGTGCTGCGCGCCTACACCGACCGCGACCTCACCGTCCGCTTCGTGTCGAACGTCGACGGTGCCGACCTGCACGAGGCCACCCGTGACCTGGACCCGGCGGAGACGCTGTTCATCGTCGCGTCCAAGACCTTCACGACGATCGAGACGATCACCAACGCGACCTCGGCCCGGTCCTGGCTCCTTGAGGGCCTGGGCGGTGACGACAAGGCGGTCGCCAAGCACTTCGTGGCGCTGTCGACGAACGCCGGTAAGGTCACCGAGTTCGGGATCGACCCGGACAACATGTTCGAGTTCTGGGACTGGGTCGGCGGCCGCTACTCCTTCGACTCGGCGATCGGCCTCTCCCTGATGATCGCCATCGGCCCGGACCGCTTCCGGGAGATGCTCGACGGCTTCCGCATCGTCGACGAGCACTTCCGCACCGCCCCCGCCGAGTCCAACGCCCCGCTGCTGCTCGGCCTGTTGGGCATCTGGTACGGCAATTTCCTCGGCGCCCAGTCGCACGCGGTGCTGCCGTACAGCCACTACCTGTCCAAGTTCACCGCCTACTTGCAGCAGCTGGACATGGAGTCCAACGGCAAGTCGGTGCAGCGGGACGGCCGGCCCGTGGACTGGCAGACAGGGCCGGTGGTGTGGGGCACGCCCGGCACCAACGGGCAGCACGCGTACTACCAGTTGATCCACCAGGGCACCAAGCTGATCCCGGCGGACTTCATCGGCTTCGCGCGTCCCGTCGGCGAGCTGAGCGACGACCTCAAGGCGCAGCACGACCTGTTGATGGCCAACTTCTTCGCCCAGACGCAGGCGTTGGCCTTCGGTAAGACGCCGGACGAGGTGCGGGGCGAGGGGGTGCCCGAGGAGCTGGTCGTCCACAAGACGTTCAAGGGCAACCACCCGACGACGACGATCCTCGCCCGTGAGCTGACGCCGTCCGTGCTCGGCCAGTTGATCGCGCTGTACGAGCACAAGGTGTTCGTGCAGGGCGCCGTCTGGAACATCGACTCCTTCGACCAGTGGGGCGTCGAACTGGGCAAGGTGCTCGCCAAGCGGGTCGAACCCGCGCTGACCGAGGGCGCGGACGTCCCCGGTCTCGATGCCTCGACCGCCGCCCTGGTGGCCGCCTACCGTGAACTGAAGGAAGTGCACTGAAATGCAGCTCGGACTCATCGGCCTCGGCAAGATGGGCGGCAACATGCGCGAGCGGATCCGCCGCGCGGGCCACACCGTCATCGGCTACGACCGCAACCCCGAGATCTCGGACGTGGCGAGCCTCGCCGAGCTGGTCGAGAAGCTCGAAGGACCCCGCGTGGTCTGGGTGATGGTCCCGGCCGGCGCCCCGACCCAGTCGGTCGTGGACGAGCTGGGTGACCTGCTCTCCGCCGGCGACACGGTCGTGGACGGCGGCAACTCCCGCTGGACGGACGACGAGAAGCACGCCGAGGAGCTGGCGGCCAAGGGCATCGGCTTCGTCGACGCGGGCGTCTCGGGTGGCGTGTGGGGTCTGGAGAACGGCTACGCACTCATGGTCGGCGGCGACGCCGAGCACGTGGCGAAGGTGCAGCCGGTCTTCGACGCCCTCAAGCCCGAGGGCGACTTCGGGTTCGTCCACGCCGGCAAGGTGGGCGCCGGGCACTTCGCGAAGATGGTCCACAACGGCATCGAGTACGCGATGATGCAGGCCTACGCCGAGGGCTGGGAGCTCCTGGAGAAGGTCGACTCCGTCACCGACGTGCGTGAGGTCTTCCGCTCCTGGCAGGAGGGCACGGTCATCCGTTCCTGGCTGCTCGACCTCGCCGTCAACGCCCTCGACGAGGACGAGCACCTGGACAAGCTGCGCGGTTACGCACAGGACTCCGGCGAGGGCCGGTGGACCGTGGAGGCCGCCATCGACAACGCGGTGCCGCTGCCGGCGATCACCGCGTCCCTGTTCGCGCGGTTCGCGTCCCGTCAGGACGACTCGCCGCAGATGAAGATGATCGCGGCGCTGCGCAACCAGTTCGGCGGCCACGCGGTCGAGTCGAAGTAGGCGCACCGTGGGGGATCTCCTGCTGGTCCGCCACGGGGAGACGGAGTGGAGCGTGTCGGGCCAGCACACCAGCTGGACCGACCTGCCCCTCACCACCCACGGTGAGGAGCAGGCCAAGGCGCTCGCTCCGCTCCTGTCCTCACGGACCTTCTCGCTCGCGCTGACCAGCCCGCTGGGCCGCGCGATACGCACCGCCGAACTCGCGGGCGTCACCGGGGCGTTGCCCTACGACGACCTGCACGAATGGGACTACGGCGGCTACGAGGGTGTCACCACCGTCGACATCCACCGCGCCCGCCCCGACTGGTACCTGTGGACGGACGGCGTGCCGCCCGGCCCCGAGGGCCACCCGGGCGAATCGCCCGCCGAGGTCGGCGCCCGCGCCGACCGGGTGCTGGCCCGCGTGGACACCGCCCTCCCGCAGGGCGACGTGATCCTCGTGGCGCACGCCCACTTCCTGCGGGTCCTCACGGCCCGCCGACTGGGCCTGGACCCGGCGGACGGACGCCTGTTCCAACTGGCGACCGGCACGGTGAGCCGGCTGTCGACGGAACACGACCGTCCCGTGATCGCCGAGTGGAACACCCGCAGCTGACACGCACGGCCCGGGCCACGGCACAGCACCACGACCCCGGTGGGGTCAGGGAGTTGATGCGGTGGCCCGGGTGAGCGGGCTCACCTCCAGCGGTTAGAGTCCCGCGTGATGGACCTCAACGATCTGACGCCGGCCGAGCTTCGGGTGTGGGAGGCGTACCCGACGGGGACGGCCGTGGACTTCCGCGGTGATGCCGACCGTGCCGTCCGGGCCTCCGTGTTGCGGGCGCTGATGCTCAACGGGCCCCGCCAGGACGGGGAGATACCCGGGCTGAAGGTGGCCGGTGCCCGGATCACCGGGGTGCTCGACCTGCGGTACGGGACGGTCGAGACATACGTCCGGCTGAGCCAGTGCCGGTTCGACGAGGTGCCGAAGCTGTACGGCTGCCAGTTCCGGCAGTTCAATCTGAGCGGCTCCGAACTCCCGGGCCTCGACGCGGCGACGCTGAAGGTCGACGGCGTACTGAGGCTGACGGACTGCCGGTTCCACGGCCCCGTCGCACTCGGCGGTGCCAAGATCAGCGGCGCCCTGTTCATGGACCGCGCCGAGTTCCACGCCCCTCAGGACTCCGACGAACCCGCCCTGCGCCTCAACCACTGCTCCATCGGCGAGGACCTCGTGGCCCCCGGTATCCAGGTCCACGGCCGCCTGGTGTGCAACGACGCCTCCGTCGACGCGTCGGTCAACCTCATGGACGCACGGCTGGAGAACCCCGGTGGCACGGCCATCGACGCCCAGACCCTGTCCGTGACGTCCGACGTGCACGCCAGGCGCCTCACCGCCCTCGGCCGGGTCGATCTGCGCGGCGCCCGTGTCGCCGGCCGACTCGATCTCGCCCACTCCCGGTTGTCGCACCCCGGCCGCACGGTGCTCCAGGCGAGCAGCGCGGTGATCGGCGAGTTGTGGCTCAACGAGGCCGAGCCC
>JABFXD010000376.1 GCA_013361925.1 Streptomyces sp.
ACGCCGGTCGCCAGCCAGGTCGTGCCGAGCCACTGGGCGCCGTAGTAGCCGAGGGCGACGCTGTACGCCGCCCAGGTCAGGCCCGCGAGGGCGGACCAGGGCAGGAACTCGCGGATGCGGCGGTGTGCGGCGCCCGCGACGAAGGAGACGACCGAGCGGCCGGCGGGGGCGAAGCGGGCCACGACGACGAGGGCGCCGCCGCCGCGTGCGAGGGTGGCGCCGAGACGTTCCTGCGCGGTGGTCAGCCGGCGGGAGCGGGCGATGGCGCGGTCGAGGCGGTCGCCGCCGCGCCAGGCCAGGCGGTACGCCACCAGGTCGCCGAGGACGGAGGCGGTGGCGGCGCACAGCGTGAGGAGCAGGATGTCGGGGACGTCGGCCGGGACCTTGCCCGCCGCCGTGCCCGCGGCCGCCGCGGTGGCCGCCGTGATGACGAGGACGCCGCTGGGCAGGACCGGAAGGAACACGTCGAGCAGGACCGACGCGGCCACCAGCGCGTAGATCCATGGGCTGCCGGTCAGCGCGCCCATACTCCCGAAATTCTCGAACACCGTCACTCCCCGTTTTCCCCCGTAACAGCCATACAGCGTACGCGTGGGGTGTGACAGGAGGTTCATGGGGGGCTCGCGTGTCCCGTAGTACGGGAGGAGGGGGCACCATTACTGACATACGTGAGGAACGGGGCAGATCATGGTGGCAGGAATGTGCGTGGGTGCGGTCGCCGCGGCCGTGTTCGCGGCCGGTGCCGCGGGCACGTACGGCTACGAGATGCGGACGGACGCGCGGTTCGCGCCGCCCACCGCCTTCGTCCCGTCGGCCGCGGTGACGTACGACATGGCGCTCGTCCCGGCGGCCTCGTGGATCGAGGTGGGGCAGCGCGGTGAGGAACTCGGGCCGACGACCGTGACGTTGAAGGTGACCGGCTTCGTGCCGGGGCACGCGTACGGCGTCCAGGTGCACCAGAAGCCGTGCGGTGCCGATCCGGCCGCCGCGGGCGGGGCGTACCAGCACGAGCCGGCCGCGGCGGCGGAGCGCGGCGACGCCGACAACGAGGTGTGGCTCGACTTCACCGCCGACGCGCAGGGTGCCGGCGAGGCCACGGCCCGGCATGACTGGGGGTTCCGGCAGGGGGAGGCGTCCTCGGTCGTCCTTCATGACGGGCCGGGCGCGGAGGGCGCGCGCGTGGCCTGCTTCACGGTGCCGTTCGGGTGGACGACGGTCTGAGGGATCCCAGGGAAGCGGGACGGCGCCCGTCCCGGGTGGGGAGGGCGCCGTCGTGGGGTGGTGCGGGGTGGGTCAGGCCGCCACGGGGGTCTGCTGCGCGGCGGGGCGCTCGGTGGCGGCCGACGTGCGCTTCCGGCTGAACAGCCGGTCGAGGCCGAAGGCGCCGGAGCCGGTGAACACCAGCAGCAGAAGGGCCCAGCAGAACATCGCCGAGGCCTCCCCGCCGTTCTCCATCGGCCACAGGGCGGCGGGCTGGTGGACCTTGAAGTACGCGTAGGCCATGGAGCCCGAGGCGATGAACGCGGCGGCACGGGTGCCGAGGCCGAGCAGGACGAGGGAGCCGCCGACGAGCTGGATCACGGCCGCGTACCAGCCGGGCCAGGTGCCGGCGGGGATGCTGTCGCCGCCGAGGAGGCCGAAGAGCGAGGCGGCGCCGTGGCAGGCGAAGAGCAGTCCTACGACGATGCGGAACAGGCCGAGGGCGTACGGCTGGGCGCTGTTGAGGCGTCCGGTCATGGGGGGTACTCCTACGGTCGGACCGGTCCGTGGGGAGGACCGGCGTGGGGGACGGAACCGTTCGAGCACTCCACGGTAGGCGCGCCTAATCGATGCTTGCAAGTTCAACATCTGGCCATGAGTTTGCTTCCGCTTGGGATTCCGTTTCGCTCGAAGTCGCACGTAGAGCGGTCCGAAGTGCCTCTCTCGCGACCGCGTCCGCGTCCGAAAGCGTGACCGAATCCACACCTGGCCGGGCGCCCGCCGCGGTCACCCAGTGCACTCCCTCCGTCGGCACGCCGAACGCGAACCGCCTTGCGTGGACAGCCCCTTGACGGTTGATCAGGCGATAGGGCCGCGCGGTGACGTCGAGTCCGCCGGTCTCGTAACCGTCGACCGTGTGCGGTCGGCACTGCCCGGTCTCCAGCAGCCGGGCGAGAAGGGGGTCGGCGGTGCGTCGAAGGTCCGCTTCCGGTAGCCGTGCCTCGATGAGGGTCGTCACGGAGACGGCGGACCCGGGGATGTCGGGGGAGTGTGCCACCCATGCCCCCTCCCGCTCCGTGACCTCCAGCCGCGGCCCCACCACCTCCACCACGCCCGCCTCCATCAGCGCCACCAGCTCCTCGACACGGCGGCGCGGCGGGCCGATGGACAGGAAGGCGTTGAGCGGGGTGTACCAGCGGTCCAGATGGTCGCGGCGCGAGACGCCGGTGAGGCCGCCGTGGTCGACGATCAGACGGAGTTCGTTGCGCAGGTCGCGCAGCACGTCGAGGGCCGCCTTGAGGGGGCCGTCCACATTGCCGAGGGCGGCCTGCGCGGCGTCCTCGCGCAGGTGTGCGAGGAGCCAGTCACGCCACTGGCCGGGGTGCGCGAAACCGCTGCCCGCGTACGGCCGGGAGACGCGGTCCCAGCTCCAGCGCTCGGCGTCCGGAACGGCGAACTCGTCCAGGACCAGCGCCTCTTGGGGGTCGCCGTGCGGGACGGCGAGGAAGCGGTCGGTGAAGTCGGGGTGCCGGGTCAGGGCCGCGTAGTAGACCGTCTCCACCTCCTTCGCGGCGAGCGGCCATATCTCCGCGAGGAAGTCGGGCGCCTCGCCCGAGTCGGCGCGTTTGCGGAAGCCCGCTATGACCTCCGGGGTGAGGACGAGCGGTGTGTGCCGGCCGTACGGGCCCTTCGCGTTGTCGCCGCGCGCCTGGTACGGGATACCCCGCCGGGAGCCCGCGTGGAGACGGGGTTCGCGGCCGGAGGGGCGGTAGCGCAGTCCCTGGGGGCCGGTGTCGAAGCGTCCGCCGCGTCCGGTCGTCAACAGGGCGATGTGGTCGAAGAAGTTGAGACCCAGGCCGCGCAACAGCACCGGTTCGCCGGGGGAGATGGTGGAGAGGGCGACGTCGGCCGGGTTGGCGGGCGGGATGTGGCGCAGACCGTGGCGTGCGGCGTACGCCGTGAGGCGCGCCTCCTCGGCGGTGGCGAGCGTGGGGAGATGGCCCTGGGTGAGGACGACGGCGGTGAGGCCGGTCAGGGTGCGGCCGTTGTCCAGGGTGAGGATCTGCCGGCCGTCGGCGGTGTCGTCGAGGCGGGTCGCGCGGGCCGCGTGGGTCCGTACGCGCACGGCGGGCGGGGCCTCGCGGACGGTGCGGGCGAACACCCACTCCAGGTAGCGGCCGTAGTGGGCGCGGGTCGGGTACGCGTCCGGGCCCAGCTCACCGGCCGCCCACTCGTACAGGCTGGGGCCGGGCCGGATCGGCCCCGAGCAGTCCACGCTGTCGTCGGTGAACAGGGTCACCTGGCAGGCGACGGTGTTCATCAGCAGCTCGGGCGACTGCGAGGTGCGCCACACGCTTCCGGCGCCGGGTGGCGCGGGGTCGACCAGGTGCACGGTCAACTCGACCCCGGGTGGGAGGAGTTCGGGGGCCGAGGCGCACAGCCGCTCCAGGACGCTGGTGCCTCGTGGTCCGGCGCCGACCACGGCGAGGGAGAGGGACGACGGTTCCGCGGCAGGCGATGCCGGTGCAGACAAAAGGGTGACTCCCGGGCGTGTGGGGCGCTGGGCGGGTGGTCGGCCGCTGGAAGCGGACGGTCCGCCTCATCATGCCGTGCGCTCATCCGG
>JABFXD010000862.1 GCA_013361925.1 Streptomyces sp.
GGGGCGCTCGGGAGTGCGCCGCCGGCGACGGACGTCAAGGTGGCTTCCATCGGTGTGTCCTCGGGGGGCGGTGACCTCAAGGCCGGCTCGCTGGGCGGTCCGTCCGCGGGCGGCGTCAAGGGCGGTTCGGTGGACGGTCCGTCGGCGGGGGGCGTCAAGGGCGGCGGTACGGCCGCGCCGTCTGCCGGGGGCGCCAAGACCGGCGTACGGGAGCTTGACGGGCTCTCCGGCGGTGCGCCGGAGCGGCTGGCCGAGGAGCCCGCGTCCCCCTCGGTCACCGCGCAGAGCGACCAGCTCGGGGTGTCGGCCCATGCGGACCTGGACCTGCTCGGTCAGCGGGTGGGCACCGGCGACACCGCGGGTGCCGCTGCCTCGACCCACGTCACGGCAGGGTCCGGTACGTCCCCGACGGGTGCCGTACGCGTGCTGGACGACGGTTCGGGCGCGGTGGTGGTCGGTGAGCACATCGCGCTGCGTCCGGCCCCGACCCCCGCTCCGAAACAGGGCGCAACCGCCGGCGGTGGCAGGCCGGCCCCGTTGAGCAAGTTCGAGGCGGTGACCGGCGGCGCCATGGGCAAGACCGGCCAGGAGCGGCTGGTCGCCTGGAACGAGTACGAGCTGGCGAGCGCCGCCGTCACCGATGCCAAGCGCCAACTCGACGAGACCGGCGGCAAGATCGGACAGCCCTCGGAGGACGTCGACCAGGCCGCCGCCAAGCTCGACCTCCAGCACGCCGAAGGGGCCGCGGACATCGCCAAAGGCAAACTGGTCCGGCTCGGTATGGACGTCGAGAGCATCGAGGCTCACCTCGACGCGCTGGGCATACCCGGACCGCGCCCGAGCCGGATGGCCGACGTGCCCTCCGGGCACGGGACCGGGGCGGCCGGCAAGGCCGCGGAGGACGGTGCGGGCCTCGGTGCGAAGACCGGTGTCGGCGCCGCTCCCGTCGTGCCGGGAAAGTCCCTGCCGTTCTCGCCCGGCGAGATCGAACGGTTCTGGGGGCTGGACGGCGAGCGCGTCGACGCCCTGTTCGGCGGTCCGCACGATCCGCTGAGCGGCGACCGCCGCCAGTTGTGGCGCGAGTTCACCCAGGCGCGTTACGACGTCGGCCGGCTTGAAGGACAGGTGCGCGTCGACCAGCCGCACGCCGGGGGATCGAGCGGGCCGAGCGCGCACGAGCTGAAGCTCCAGCAGGAGCTGTCCGCCGCGCAGTCGAACCTCGACGACCTGCGACGCCAGCTGGATGACCTGGGTGTCGACAGCGCGCACATGGACCGGCAGCTGTGGGACCTGCACAGCCAGAGCCTCAAGGAGCGTCCGCGTCTGGACGGCGCCGGTGTGCAGCCCACGGCGTCGTCGCACACGGCGGGGGAGCTGCCGAAGCTCGACGACCTGATGACGCAGCAGCAGGCAGCCGTGAAGGCCATGCCGAAAGCCGAGTCGGCAGCGGCCCAGGCCCAGACCTCCTACGACGCCAAGCTCGCCAAGCTCAAGCTTCAGCAGGACAAGTTCGACCAGCTGCCGGAGGGCACCAACGAGCGCGGTGTGCAGAAGGCGAAGAAGGACCTCGACAAGGCGCAGACCGATGTGGACAAGGCCAAGCCGGGTCTCGACGCCGCGCTGGCCGACCTGAAGAAGGCCCAGGACGCGCTGAGGAAGGCCCAGGACGACCTGGCCGCCGGTGTGGACCTCCATGTCGCCGCCCGTGACTTCACCCAGCGGGATGTGCAGCGGTACGTCGAGAAGTTCGCGGCGGAGGGACACCTCGACCTCGCCGGTGTGCTGCGGACGCACGCGGACGACCTCAGTGGTCTGACCCGGGCCGACCTGGCCGAGGGCGGCCCGGTCCGCTGGGACCAGATCGCACTGACCGGCCAGGAGGTGAAGCAGCACGCCGAACAGGTGCTCACACAGGCCAAGGACCTGGAGCGGCTCCTCGGGCCGGTGACGAAGTCGGGCCACACGGACTCCGTCGAGGTGCAGGTGACCACGCAGCTCAAGGACGCCGCACAGGGTCTGGGTAAGGCGGCGGACAACCTCGGCTCGATGCTGGAGAAGGGCTTCATCAAGGACGCTGCCCCGGTGGGCGGTGTCTACGGGCTGCGCGCCGAGCACGGGCCCCTGTCGTTCACGGCGGGCAAGCTCGCCCAACGCGTCAGTCACGCGCTCGAGAACGCGGCGCCCGGTGACGTGGTGCGCATCGACGGTGTGTTCAGCACGGAGAAGGCCCTTGCCGACTTCCATGAGCTGGGCCAGGTCGTGCGCGGGTTCCGCTCGGACAAGGCCTACGAGGACGTCCCGAAGGGGACGCAGTGGGAGACCGTGCTGCCGGGTCACGACGCGGACTGGAAGAAGGCGTACGGCAGCCTGGACAAACTGACCCCCGAGCAGCAGCAGAAGTTCGTCCGCGACCTTTCGAAGAAGAACCTGGCGACACTGGACTCCGAGGTCGAGAGCCTGCTGAAACAGTACCCCGACCAGGAACAGGACCTCCGCGGACTGCTGGACAAGCTGAAGGGACTGGATTACCGGGTCAAGCACGCGACGCCCGCGTATCACGCGATTGCGAACAGCGGTCTGATGTCCTCGCAGGGCGACCTGGCGCGCCGGGACGTGAAGTTCCTGGCGTCCGGCAAGAGTTCGGTGAAGAACACGTCGAGTCTCGGCAACGACGACTTCGTGTTCTTCCGGATGGACGTCGGCGACGCGCCGATGGCGACCCGCTACGGCCCGACGACGCTGGTCTTCGACGCGAAGGTGCTCAAGGAGCACGGCGGCTGGGTCTCCCTGCACGACCAGTTGCACCCGTTGGACCGCCCGGCGATGCAGAAGCTGGAAGTGGCGCAGAAGACGGCGTCGGGGGAGGCACTGACGTCGAAGGTGTTCCGCAGCGCGCAGTACGACTCGGGTTTCGAGAAGATCGGCGCGCACGCGAAGTGGACGTACAAGTATCCGCAGAACGGCGACCTGACGCGGACCGTCACCTTTGAGACCGAGGTGTTCCACGGCGAGGACGTGACCCACGCGCTCGCGCTCTCGGTGGTGCGCGAGGTCATATCCATGGGATCCGAATACACGGACCTCGCGCTGAAGATGTCGACGGCGGACCTCGGCCGACTCGTGTCGAAACTGTTCCGTCCCGAGGCGAAGTTCGGGTCGGGCCTTCCGATCACGCCCAAGGCCGTGGACGGGCTCGCGCAGGGGGAACGGAACCTTCTGGGTGTCGGACCGGAACCGTTGCACGTCCACGACCCTGACGGTGACGGCCGCTATTTCGCCGATGGGACGATGGATCCGGTCGGGCGGTGGTCCGGGAAGCACGCCGACGCGGCGCAGGACGCGTTCCGGTCGGCCGAGCACGGTGTGCAGGAGAACAACACCGTGAAGATCGACGCCCATTTGAAGGAAGCGAGGGCGTCCATCGAGAAGTCCATCGAGCTGACGAAGGGGTGGAAGCTCGAAAGCCCGGAGCGCTTGGAACTGATCGAGCGCCTTCTCAAGAAGCGGGAAGCGCTTCTCGGGGACATCGAGCACCTGCAAGGCAACTGGAAGACGGAGGTTCAGCAACTCCACGGCGCCAAGACCGGTACGGGGGAGACGGCTAAGCCGAAGGGCACGAGCCCGAAGGACGGTGCCGTGAAGGCACCGAAGGGCGCTGCCGCGAAGGCCTCCAAGTCGGTCCAGGCTTCCGGTGGTCCGAAGGCATCCGGCAAACCCAAGCCGCCGGAAACTCCACCCGCCGCATCGTCCGCACCGAAGGCCTCGGAGCCCCCGGCCCCCGCGTCGACCGAGGTGCCTGCTCCCAAGGCACCCGAACCTGCGATGGTGCAGGTCGATGTCGCCGCTGGGCAGGGGGCGGAGCGGGCCGTCGTGACCGAGGCTCACGACACGCCCCAGACGCCCACCGCGACCGCTCCACATGCGTCGCCCGACTCACCCACAGTGTCCGCCGCACACACGTCGCCCGACGCGCCCACGTCGCCCGACGCGCCCACGGCATCCGCCGCGCCCGCCGCCCCTGCCCCACACCCCGTGCCCGACACGTCCACCGCGTCCGAGGGTGGTTTCAAGGACGGGGGAGCTGATGCGGGGCCCGGGCGGACCGGGCAGTCGGCAAGTGTGAAGGGTGTGCGGCGGCCCGACATGCTGGATCCCGACGTCTTCCGGCAGCAGACGTCGACGCTGACGGGTGTCCGGGCCTGGTCGGACATCCGGTTCCTGGACGACCTGTTGCACGACTACCAGGCCGTACCCGAGCCGGACGTCGTGCGGCGCGTCACCGTACTGCGCGAACTGGAGGCGAAGGCCCACCGGTATCTGGCCGGTGAACCCGACCCGCAGCGGGTCCCCGGGGTGGAGCTGCTCGCGGTCCAGGTCGGCTTCGAACTGAAGTCGCTGTCGCATGTCGTCCGTGAGCTCGAACTGCCATCGGTGGAGCGGCTGACGGCGAGCGATGTCGCGCGGCTGTGGCAGGAGGACGCCACACGGGTCGACGCGTTGTTCGGAGGGCCGCAGCATCCGCTGTACGACCAGCGGGTGGAGGCGTGGGGAAAGCTCACGCAGGCGCGTTACGACGTGGGCCGCATCGAGGGACAGCTGCACGGCGATCAGCCGCATGCCGGGGGATCGAGCGGACCGAGCGCGCACGAGGTGAAGGTGCGCCAGGACCTGTCCGCCGCGCGGACTCAGCTCGATGCCGCGAAGCAGGACCTGGTGAGGCTCGGCCTCGCACCCGGCCAGGTCGACCGCGGCCTGGCGGCCCATTACGCCCAGAGCCTGAAGGACCGTCCGCGCGCCGTCGCCGGCGGGCATCAGCCGGCGGCAACGCACTCCGCGGGCGAGCCGCACGCCTTGGACGACCTGCTGGCCGAGCACACCAAGGCGGTCGGCCAGGTGCCGTCGGCGAAGGTGCGGCTGGAGGACGCCACGGTCGCACGGGACGGTGCGCTGACCAAGTGGCAGACGGCCAAGGAGAAGTTCGAGGGACTCAAGTCCGAGTACGACCGGCTTCCCGAGCCGACCAAGCAACAGACCAGGCAGTACCAGAAGGCGCAGAAGGAAGCCGAGGCGGAGGAGAAGAACTTCCAGGCGCAGCAGAGCAAGTTCGAGGCGAAGAAGGCAGAGCTGGACGCGGCCGCCGCGAAGGCGGCGCAGGCGTGGCGGGTCCTGGACGGGGCGGTGGACGACGTCCTCGGCGCGGGCACCCACGGCCAGCAGGAACTGAGCCGTCTCGTCGACACGTTCGCGGGCGCCGCCGACGTCGAGCACGCCGCGCGGGTGCAACAGCACGCCCGCGCTCTCGACATCAGCGCCCGCGCCGCACTCGACGGTCCGCATCCCCGGCCGGACCAGGTCCTGTGGACCGGCATGGACATCGAGGACCAGGCGAAGCAGGTCGGTCTCCAGGCCGAGCAACTGGAGAAAGAGCTGTCGGGGGAGCCGGCGGGCGCCGGCAAGGCGACGCCCGCCGATGTCCAGGCCCATGTGGACCAGTTGCGGGCGTCCGTCGGCAAGCTCCACGGGATGCTCGACGGTTTCGTCACGGACGCCGCGTCACACGGCGGCGTCTACGCCCTGCGCAACACGCACGGACCCCTGGCCCTCGCCGCAGGTCACCTCGTCGACCGCGCCGACGACGCCGTCAAGAACGCCGGCCCGGACGCGGCGATACGGCTCACGGAGCCCTTCGACACCCACAAGGCGGCCGAGGGCCTGCGCACCGGGGCCACACGTTGGCTCCGCGGCTTCCGTACCGGCAAGGCCTACGCCGACGTCCCGACCGGCACCCAGTGGCGGGCGGTGCTGCCCGGCAGCGAGGGGCAGTGGAACGCCGTCTTCGACGACCTCGACAAGCTGATGTCCCGGCAGCCGACGCCCGCGCACGAGCTGTCCCAGGCCGAACTGAAGAGCCTCCGTGAGGGGATCGCGCAGCAGGAGACGTTCGTTCAGAAGCTGTCGCAGAGGAACATCGAGAACCTGCGCCAGGAGATCGACACCCTCATCGCGACGATGCCGCCCGAGCGGCAGGAGGCCTTCCAGGCACTGAAGCAACGCCTGCTGGATCTGCCGTACCGCGTCAAGCACGCCACACCGGCCTACCACGCCATCGCCAACAGCGGTGTGATGTCGTCGCAGGGCGACCTGGCCCGCCGGAACGTGAAACACCTCGCCTCCGGCAAGAGCTCGGCCAACAACACCAGCAATCTCGGCAACGACGACTTCGTCTTCTTCCGTATGGAGGTCGGGGACGGAGCCATGGCCAGCCGCTACGGACCGACCACCCTGGTCTTCGACGCCAAGGTGCTCGAAGAGCACGGTGGCTGGGTGTCACTGCACGACCAGCTGCATCCCCTCGACCGCCGGACGATGCAGGAACTGCTGCTCAACGAGCAGATGACCCCGGTGACGGAACCCGCTCCCGGGACGAAGGTCTTCCGGACCGGTCAGTACGACACCGGCTTCACGGACATCGGCAAACGGGCCCAGTGGACCCACGCCTATCCGCAGAACGCCGGCGCCACCCGCACCGTCACCTTCGAGCAGGAGGTCTTCCACGGCCAGCACGTGGTGGAGGCGCTCGCGCTGTCGGTCATCCGCGAAGTGGACAGCATCGGAGGCGCCTTCCCGGCCCACGTCCTCGGACTCGACGCGGAGGGGCTGGGCAAGGTCGTCTCCCAGCTCTTCCGGCCCGAGGCCAAGTTCGGCTCCGGGCTGCCCATCACCCCGATGAACGCCGTCGCCGACCACGGGATGCCGCAGCCACTGCACGTCATCAACGAGCACGGTGACGGGCGCTACCTCCCCGACGGCACCATCGACCCTGTCGCGCGTGCCGCCGGCAAGCAGCACGACCTGGCGTCGGACGCGCTGCGCCAGGCCGACAACAGCAAGGCGAGCGGCCATGACGGCAAGGCCAAGGACCACTTGAAGGACGCGAAGGCCCATGCCCAGCGGTCGGTCGACCTGACGAAGACGTTCCAGGAGGGCGCGACCGGCGAACGGCGGGAGTTGGCGACGAAGCTGTACGACGAGCGCAAGGCGCTCCTCGATCACATCGACGCGAAGCTCACGAGGGCGCAGAGCCCAGACCAGGGACCCGCCGCGAAGCCGTCAGGGACGAAGGGGTCGGCCCCCAAGGGCGCCACCCCGAAGGCAGCTGCCTCCAAGGCTTCCGGTTCCAAGACCCCCGCCGTCCAGAGTGCCGGAGCCACCCCGCCCGACGCCGAGGGCATCCGTCTGCACACCGCGCTGTCCCCGCTCTTCGGGGACAGGACCACCCCCGATCTCGTGTCGGTGGCCAGAGGCCTGGCCGAGCACGGTGACCTCACCGCACCGACCGAGCCGGGCAGGACCTTCGGCCTCAGCAAGCGGGCCTACGACAAGGTCTCCAAGGACCTGGAGAGCAAGGGTCTCGTCCAGCGCGTCAACGGTGGCCTGCTCCTGACCGAGCAGGGCGGCCACCTCCTCCTGCCCCAGGGAGCCCGCCCGGAAGCACCGCCCCACCCGACACCGGAACCGCTCCCGGCCGCCGCCCCCCGACCGCTCCCGGCAGCCCATACGCAACCGTCCACGACCCATGGGACGGAACCGCCCGCAACCCATGGCACGGAACCGCCCGCCGCCGTCACCACGGAGTCCGCTCCCGTCACCACGGAGTCCGCGCCCGTCCGCGACACCGAGCCCGTGGCCGTGGCCGAAGGCCCGGACCCCGCCCCCAAGGCGGAGACCTCGGCTCCAGAACCTCCCGCATCGCCGCAACCGCTGCCGCAACCGCTGCCGCAGGCGCCGTCGCGGATGAGCGTTTCCGGTCAGATCGGCGGTGCCGACCGGATGCTGCCCTCCCAGGAAGCCACCGCCACCGTCACCCGGGACCTCCTCGCGCACTTCGACGACGCCCTCACCCCGGCCCAGCGCGACGCGCTCCGCGCCGACCTCCAGGCGCAACTCGGCCGGGAGGTCTGGCCGTCGCTGTCGGCGATGACCCGCGGTGAGACCCGCACCCTCACCGTGGACGTGGCCGGCTTCAGCGGCGACATCACGGTGCGGGCCGAGGTGACCAAGGCGGAGCCGGACGGCGCCTTCAAGAGCCTGGAGTTCGAGGACGGCAGCGAGTCCCTCGTCCGTGACGGTTTCCAGCGCGAGACACGGTCGGTCGTCACCGCCGGTGTGCTCGTGAAGGGCAAGGCCGCCGCGCAGACCGATCTGACGGGACACCTGTCCTCGAACTGGTCCCGCACCGAGTCGCACCGCATGACCTCCAGCGGACGTCTGTTCAGCCGTACCAAGACCCCGGAACCGGCGCTGAAGCTCGACGTCGAGGTCCGCCTGGAGTTCGACGTCACCGCCGTGAGCGGCCCCTCCGGCAAGCGCCTCGCCCGCCCGGGAGCGTCGGCCGGCCGGGTCGAGGTGTCGGCGAAGGTGCCCGTGGCCGTCGCCGAGAGGGACGTCCGTCCGACGGCCGGCATGCAGCACTACTTGCCGCCGGCCCGGGTCGAGCAGACCCTCGCGCTGGGTGGCATGGACACCGTCCGCGACCTGTTCCTCGTCGACGCCGACGGCGTACGTGTCTCCGGCAGCCTGCACAAGGCCCTTCTCGGCAGCGGTGCCGACCCGCACTCGCTGGAGGCGTACGGCAAGCGGGCCTTCGGCGACCGCTGGCCCGCGGTCCGGGAGCTGGTCCTCGACCGCATCGGCTCCCTGGACTCCCTCCAGTACCGGCTCAAGGGAATGACTGCGGGCGAGGCGCTGGAGATCGACCTCGGTCCGGACGCGGGCAGCCTGCTGGTCACCGCCGAGGTGACGACGCTCAAGCACCTGCGCAACACCGACAAGACCGAGTTCAACACCGGCTCGGACGTCACCCGGGTCTACACCCACACACGCGGCTCCGAGCACGGTGTCCGGGCCACGATGCAGGTACAGAGCGCCGACCTGCACGCCGGCCCGACCACGGTCACCGGCGTCGGGCACGGCGAGTTCGACCGCGACGGCGCGCTGACCGCGCAGCAGTCGGTCCGGGCCGGTACCGCGGTCAAGATGAAGGTGCCCGGCGCCGTCTTCGACGGCGTGGCGACGCTCTCCTTCGTCCACCGCGCCGACCCCCTCGGCGCCGGCTCCACCTCGGGTATCGGCCGCGCTCCGCACCCGCCCGGCGGACAGGCCCGGCTCGGCTTCCAGGTCCTCATGGACGCCGCCGACGCGCGCCCCGTCCCCGAACCCGGCGCCTTCTCCGCAGCCTCCCGGCCCCAGGGCCCGCGCCGGATGGCGGCCCCCTCCCTCCAAGAGGGTGACCACGCCTGGCGGCCCGCACCCGGCGTCTGGGACGGACTGCCCTCCCACGCGGTCGTCCTCGACGTCCTCTCCGGCGAGGAACGGGCCCTGGGCGCCGCGCAGTCGCCCCGGCTCGCCGACCTCGTGGACGGCGCCGGCCGCGAGCACTTCGGCGCCGACTGGGCCGACGTACGCCCGGTCGCGCACGACATGGCCACCCGCGAGCAGCTCGCGGCGATCCTGCCCCAGCTCACCCGGGGCACCGTCGCGCGCAGCACCCCGCTGCCCACGCCCCTGCGCTCCAACGCGCAGCTGAGTCTGAGCGGGCGGCTGGAGTCGCTGGAGTACGTGCGGACCCTGGACGCCGCCGAGATCAACCTGCTCAGCGATGTCGCGGACGAGACGGGCGGCCGACTGGGCTCGGCCCTCGGCCACGGCCAGTTGGCGCAGGGCGGTGTACAGCCGGAACTCGGCAGCGACTTCACCCTCGGCGTGCACGCCCCCGGCGGCGGCATCGCGCACCGGTCCCGCGCCGCCGACGGGGTGTCCGGCGGACACAGCAGCGTGGCCGCCGCCAAGTACCCCGAACCGATGACGGTGTACATCGCCACCGTCGGCGTCGACGCGCACATCGGACGCGTCGGGGAGAGCGCGACCCACGGCGGCCGGACCGACGTGCGGTTCGTCGTCGCCCTCCCGAAGAGCCACACACAGCGGTACGAGATCACGGCGGAGGGCGTGGGCAGCCAGGTCTTCCGCCGCCCGGACACCGTCACGCCCACGCCCCCTGCGCGCGCGGGGACCGGGCTCGGTGTGCGGCCCCCGCTCCGGGTGTCCGACTCGGGGCGGATCGGCAACGGCGATGTCGTCCTCGAACTCCCCGGTGACCAGGTGGTCAAGGAGCTCCGGCGGCAGCTCGCCGACCCGTTCGGGGAACGCTGGGACCAGGTCGAGGGCGAGGTGGCGCACTTCTTCGACTCGATCGCCCTCCAGCCCAGGACCGCCGGTCTCACCGCGGGCGACACCTGGGGCGGCAGCTTCCGCGCCGGGCCGGTGACCGCCGACATCCGGATCACCGCGGCCGACGCCCGGATGACCGAGTACCTGCGGGTCGAGAAGGACTTCGAGTTCGAGCAGGGCACGGAGTCCGCGGCTGCCGCGTCCGTCCAGAAGGACTCGCACGTACGGCGCACCCTGTGGGAGCGCGCCGGGTTCAAGGCCCCGCACGTCACCTTCACGCTCGGCCATGTACGGCACAAGGAGTCCGTCGCCGGTCACGGCACCGACGTCCGCGGCGGTGTCGTCGCCAAGAACAAGACCGTCGAACCGGCGGCCGTGTTCAAGGGCGAGGTGACCTACACGGTCGAGGCGAAGATCTCCCACGCGCTGCCGGGCCGGGGCGACGAGCGGACGTTCACGGTGACCAGCGACGGCGAGTTCGCCTTCCCGGTCCGTGACCTGCCCGCCGACCCCGCGACCGGCGCGGCCCACCGGCCCGAGCAGTACCGCCGGGTTCCCGACCGCATCGCCGACTCGCTGCGGCTCGGCGCCGAGGACGTCGTCCTCGACACGCGTCCGGTGCGGGGGGACGCGGCCGGAACCCGGCTCGTGGAGGACGTCCTGCGGCAACTCGACCCGAACGGACCGAAGTTGTTCGGCTCCGCCGCCGACTGGAACACGGCCCGAGCCAAGCTCGCGGAGCGGCTGCCCGCCTCCGAGTTCCAGCGCCGGCTGAAGTCGATGATGGCCGGACAGCCGTGGGTCGTCCGGGTGAACGGCCGTGAGGTGGCCATCCGCGCCAGTGTGCAGGAGATGATCCACACCGCCGACACCAAGGCCACCGAGTTCCACTCGGCCACCGTCGGCGGCACGGGCGGCGGGCATACGGAGAGCGGACTGGACGGGCCGCAGATCACCTCCCACGGCACCAACGTGACCGTCGTCGGCACCTCCGATCCGATCGGCGGCTCACCGGCCGAGGTCTTCGGCGGCGGCACCCTCGCCCACACGACCCAGTCCGAGCACCTCGCCGACTCTTCTTCCGGCATCCGCTCCGCCGCCGGCACCAAGACCAAGGTGCCCGGCAGCGTCTACGACGGTGTGGCGCGGCTGCACTTCGAGGTCCGCGACCGCTGGCGGCCCTTCGGGCGCGGGGTCGACACCCGCGTGCCGAAGGACGCGGTCGACGAACAGATCCGTTTCAAGGGACTGCGAGAGGAAGTGGCGGGCCTCCAGCGCCAGTTGGAGGATGCCTCGGCGGCCGGTCGCCCGCAGCGCGAGATCGACGCGCTGGAGCAGCGGCTCGACGGGGCCAAGGCGTCGTTCGACAAGGCGCTCACGGACCACACCACACGTGTCCGGGCAGCGGTCGACAACCGGCGCACCGGCCAGGCGGCGCTCGGCTTCGCCCCGATGACCAGGCGGACCTTCGGGGTGCGGGTGCGCGGTGTCGGCGAGGCCGAGATCGGCTTCCAGGCGCTGCTGCCGAGCGCCGACACCGTCAGGGTCGCGGCGCCCGACCGGGCCCGCTTCACGGCTCCCGAACCCGGCGTCGGACGGCCTCGGCCCCCCAAGCGGCCGGACGCGGTCCCCGCACAGGTCGAGGTGCCCCGGCCGCCGGAGTCGTTGCTGACGCACGGCATGTCCGACGGCCAGCTCGTCCGGGACCTGCCCGACGTCCAGTCCCTGCGGGGGCTGCTCGACAGCGAGGGCGCCAGGGTGTTCGGCAGCGCCTGGTCGGACGTCACCCGGACCGGGCAGCGGCGTAGCGAGCTGGTGATGGGCGGCTTCACCAAGGACCGGCTGATGGCCGCCCTCCCTGAGCTGACCCGGGGCGGCGAGCTGCGCGGCGAGTCGTTCCGGGTGCACGGCCGTGAGGCGTGGGTGTCGGTCAGGGCGGACCTGCTCGGCCTGACGCACACGCGCCCCGAGCCCAGGGCCGAAGTCGCCCTCGCCACCGAGAAGACCTACGTGTTCGGCCGACGCGACCTGCACTCACGGCAGTTCTTCCTGCTGGGCCAGGTCGGCGCGGTCGCCGGCACCCTGGAGAGCAAGCTGGGAGCCGCGGTGACCTTCGGTGGCGGCTTCCGACGCCGCACCCGCGGCGACCAGTTCACCGGCGGGCGGACCTTCACCAACGCCAAGATCCCGACACCGCTCCAACACTACGACGGCCACGTCGAGTTCACCTTCACCTTCCACCACGGCAGCGCCCACACCGAGGCCTCGGGTGTCGTCCCGGTCGGCGTCTCGGTGCCGTCGGCACAGATCACCGAACGTGTCGTCGTCGACCAGGGCCACGTCTTCACCCGGCCGACGGAACAGACCGCCGCCCGCCCTCTCGACAAGGGCAAACAGCCGGCCGAGTTCACCGTGGACGAGCACGAGGCCATCGACGCGGGTGCCGCGCTCAGCGACGCCCGGCGGCTGCGGGCCGACGCCGAGCGGCTGCTGAGCGAGCTGAAGGAGCGACAGGACACCGGAGTGGGCGGTGTCGCCGACGGCGACGGCACCCGGCGGGCGCTGGCCCAGGCGCAGTTGGAGCGGGCCGAGGCCGCCGAGACCCTGGCGGAGTCCCACTGGTCCGAGGTGACGGGCGGCAGGCCGCTGCCGTACGCGGTCAGCCGTGAGGGGACCGTGCCCGGGCTCGGCGGCGGGGCGCCGCACTGGTCGCGGTCGCCGAGAGGCGGTGCGCCGTCCGGCTCGAAGGCCCCCGGGGGTTTCGTGGCCCCCGAGGGTTCCGTCGTCTCCGTCGAGCACATCCCGTCCGCCAGTCACGTCGTCTTCGACACCGACGACGGAGAGGCCTACGCCCTGGTCCCCTCCGGCCCCGACCTGACGGTGGCGCACTGGGTGAGCGACCCCGCGTCCGCCCACGGTCGCCCTGCTGACGCGGCCGCCGGCGAGGAGGCGTACGCGGGAGACATCGCCGTACAGCGGCAGTTGCTGGACCAGGCGCTGACGGCCGCCGAGGGGACGCCTCAGCTGAAGAAGGTCCTGGAGCGGCAGGCGACGTCGTTCGAGGAGGACGTCCGGCTGTTCCGCATCCTGGCGGAGCGGACGTCGCTGCGGGAGCTGGCGCCCGCTCAGCTCGTCGCGGTCGTGCTCGCCGAACGGCGGGCCCTGCGCACCCTCTCCGCCGACTGGGACCGGCTGACCGACAACCTGCTGAGCGCCCGCGGCAGTTGGCGCTGGGCCCGGTCCTATCCGTTCGACGAGGAGAACCTCGGCCCGGTCGTCCGGCAGGTGCACCGGCATCTGCTGGCCGACCTCTCGCTGACGGTCAACATCGACCTCGGCGCCCGGGTGGGCGACGGAACGCTGCTGGACGCGATGACCGGCGACGAGCGCCTGCTGCGCAACGTGTGGGAGGTGCTCCCCGGCTACTCGCGGTACTTCGAACGGCGCGGCGCCGCCGAGGAGGCGATGGGCTACCCCGCCAGCGTCAAGCGGACCACCCACGCGGCCGGCATCTATCCGCCCAGACCCGGCCTGGACGCCTGGGACGAGTCCTTCGCCCCGACCCCGGCGGACCGCGCCGACCTGCCGAACTACGCCGCCCTCACCTCGCAGCACCGGCCGCGCGGCCTGGGCCTGTACGGCAACGCCGTCTTCCACCTCAAGCGCGAACTGCTGGAGCGGGCCACGTTCACCCCCGGAGACAGCTTCAGCCCGGGGCGGCAGGGCGCCCGCAGCATCACCGGCTCCAACAATCTGCTGCCGCTGCTGAACCACGGGCCCGACCGGCTGGTCCGGCTCGCCTTCGCCGAGGCGACCGGCTTCCGCTACGACGAGGAGTTCCGGCTGCTGCGGGACACCGGGGAACTGGAACGCCACCTCGTCGGATTCTTCGAGGTCCAGGTGCACGGCGGGGTGCGCTGGGAAGACGTGGAGCGGGTCGTGCTCGTGCGGGAGGGCGGCACCCCGGCGCACCAACAGCAGGCACGGCTGGAGCAGTTCGCCCAGGAGGCGGGGCACGGGTTCACCGTCGAGATACTCGAACCCGGAGCGGTCAGGCCGACGGCCCTCGCACCGGACACACGCGCTGGGAATGGCACACTTGTGTCAGCACACATCGCCGAGTCGGGCGATATGTTCGCAGCGCACACCTCGATGGCCGAGCCGACACCTGCCCGGGATAAGGTCGCCATCGAAGCCACCGAAACCACCGAAACACATGCCACTGTCGAGGAGGAGGCCGTGCCGGTCAGGGCATCCGAGACGGCCACAACGGAACACCCGCACCCGGCGGAGGCGTTCGAGGTGGTCCGACAGCAGTTCCCGGACACCCTGGTGCACACCGGGCGCTGGACGATGTGGGGCCACGACGGAGACACACCGCACACCTCGGCGTACGCGATCGAGAACAGCGCGCTCGGGCTACGGGGAGTCTTCGTGCCGTCGACCGCGGACGGAGGCGTCGGATCCTGGCACTGGGAACTGCCCGGGCACCAGGGGCCGGTGGCCGTGACACCTCTGAAGCTGCCGACGTCGGCGGCGCATGCCGCCCCGGCGCCCGCGCCGATCACCACCGACGCGGCGAACCCCCTCATGTCGCAGCTGGCGGCCGCGCCCTGGAGCGCCGGCCTGCACTGGCGCGCGGACGACGAGGAGCTGTACGTGTTCGCGGCCGCGGGGGCGGAGCACCCGGCCGCGGTCTTCGCCGACGGACTGCGCCCGCCAGGCGGCCACCTGACCCACGTGGCGGCCCACGCCGGCCCCGACGACACCCCTGACAGCGCCTGGCTCACCGCCACCCGCACCATCGACTGGCTGCGCGCACAGGCCACGTCCGATCCGTCCCGCGCGGAGGCACTGCTGGCCCACTACGGCTGGCGGTACGACGTCGCCGCACCCGGCGGGGTCGACGTCACCGCGACGCTC